>JBJOIK010000078.1:0-4393 GCA_046047135.1 Actinomycetota bacterium | reverse complement strand
TGCCTTGGACCCGATTAGAGACATAGAACACTTGACCTTCGCGCAGGAGCTCCCGTCGAATTGCGGCAACAATTTGTTGATCCGACTTCTCTCCCACGAACGTCAATATCGGGTGGCGATTCTCAGGGGGTGTCTGGAGCGTCGACATTTCACGGATGCCCGTCACCGCCATTTCCAGTGTCCGAGGAATCGGCGTGGCACTCATCGAGAGAACATCGACGTTTTCGCGGATTTTCTTCAACTTGTCTTTGTGCTCTACCCCGAATCGCTGCTCTTCGTCGACCACAATCAGACCCAAATCGCGAAAAGCCACTTGGTCACTGAGCAGGCGGTGCGTGCCGATGACCACATCGATGGTTCCATCAGCGAGACCTTGAATCACGGTTTTTGCTTCGGATGTGTTGGAGAAACGCGAGAGCGATCCCAATCTCACGGGAAACGGTGCGTAGCGCTCTTGAAAGGTCTCCATGTGTTGGCGCACGAGAAGCGTGGTCGGGGCGAGGATCGCCACTTGCTTGCCATCTTGAACAGCTTTGAACGCGGCTCGCACGGCGATTTCGGTTTTTCCAAAGCCAACGTCCCCCGCAATGAGGCGATCCATCGGAATTGGCCGCTCCATGTCGGCTTTGACGTCGTCGATGGTGGAGAGCTGATCCGGCGTCTCCACGAAAGCAAAAGCGTCTTCTAACTCTCGCTGCAGCTCGTTATCGGGAGAGAATGCATAACCGGGTTGGCTCATTCGAGCCGAATACAACCTCACCAAATCCACCGCGATATCGCGCACAGCTTTTCGGGCTTTGGATTTTGCAGCGGACCACTCAGCTCCGCCCATCTTGCTGAGCGCCGGCTGTTCCCCGCCGACGTAAATGCTCAACAAATCCAGCTGGTCAGTGGGCACATACAGCTTGTCTCGCGCGCCACCTCGCCGGGAGGGCGCGTATTCCAAGACCACGAACTCGCGTTCAGATTTCTTGGCATCCCGGCCACCCGTAGATATCTCTCGCCTCACCACTTCGACAAACTGTCCAATGCCGTGGGTGTCGTGCACCACATAGTCACCGGGTCGCAGCTCCAGTGGGTTGACTCCCGCACGGCGCTTTGTGGCAAGGGTCTTTTGAGACCGAGGTGAAGCCGTGCTCGCTCGACCGAAGAATTCGCGCTCCCCCAACACTGCGAGCGCAATCCCAGGGATGGCAAAGCCATCGGTCAATCCGGCTTGGACGATGTTGACTACGTCCGTGCGAAACGAGCTCGCGGCAGACTCGACTTCGGCCGCGGCAATGCCGTGTTCGCCGAGTACCCGTGCCGCGCGCTCCACCAAACCATGGCCCTGGGCACAAATGACCACAGTGTCACCCGCCTCGCGGCGAGCCCGCACATAGTCAATCGCTTCTTGACCTCCGGGGGCTTCGAGATCGATCGTCGTGGATTCGACTCTCACCAGGCTGTCGGCTCCGGAGTCAAGAATCGACAACGACAGCCACGGGCGCTCACCGGCGTGCTCAATGACCTCTTCGGGCGAATAGAACTCACCCAGGTGAAAGTCGATTGGACGCTCGCTGGCTCCTGCAGCTGCTGTTTCCCACGCGGCTTCAAGAAATTCTCTGTTGGTCTCGATAAGGGCCCGCGCGCGCGATCGTGCCCTCTCGGGTTGAAGCTCAACGATCAGAGTGTCCTCGGGGAAAAAATCGGTGACGGGACCCATTGACGCTGCGAGAGCGGGCTGCAAGGATTCCATCCCGTCAACAGGAATACCGTTGGCAATTTTCTCGAGCATGGTTCCAACGCCCGGGTATTCGTGAGCAAGCTCCTTGGCGCGGGAGCGAAGGGACTCGGTAAGCAGCATTTCTCGCGCCGGGGGAACATCCACGGAATCCGCTGCGCTCAGTGAACGCTGGTCTGCCACAGCAAACGAGGTCAGTTCGTCAATCTCGTCACCAAAAAAGTCAGCACGAACAGGATGGTCCTCTAACGCCGGGAAAACGTCGACGATGCCACCTCTTACGGCGAATTCGCCACGACGGGTGACCAGGTCGACCCGCTGATAGGCCAGGGCCACCAAGCCCGATGAGAGCCCTTCAATTCCGCCGTCGTAGTGGCCCTTTTCAAGTCGCAGCCACGGGCTGGAAGAGAGCTCGGTGTTTACCGGCTGAATTAATGACCGAACCGACGCCACTACTACAAGTGGAGAATCTTCACTCCTCCTACTTCCCAATGCCCGAAGCACCGAGAGACGTCGAGCAACGGTCTCGGGGTGGGGGCTGAGTCTCTCGTGAGGCAGTGTTTCCCACGAGGGAAAGTCCCACACGTGAATCGATGGATCGATAAGTGTGCGAAGAGTGTCACGTACCTGGTCAGATTCTCGACTGCTCGGAGTCACCACCAATACGACTCCGCTTGCATTGGCGTTGGAAATCGCTGCGGCAATAACGGGGACGTGCAAAGGGGATGGGACCACGGCAGTTGTTCGGCCGACACGGTGGGAGATGAGTGCGTCGATAGCCGGGAGATCGCGAAGCCGCGACGTCAGGGGCTGAACACTCACTCAGGCGAGTTTAGGGCCAGGGACTCCCTCTCAGCTGGGCGAGTGAAATTTCTGTTGGGCCTCCAGCAGCCCCTCGGTTGTGATGCTGGTTACTGCATCAATAGCGAGTTCTTGCATGAGTTCCACTTCAGACTTTTCTGACGCGCCAAAAGGTTTCAGCACATATGCGGCCGCATCCATCTGACCAGGCGGACGTCCGATTCCCAAGCGAACGCGAATGAACTCCGGCGTTCCCAAGGCTTTCGCAATGTCTCGCAAACCGTTGTGTCCTCCGTGGCCCCCGCCCTTCTTTAGCTTCAGTGAGCCAAGAGGAAGATCGAGCTCATCGTGAATGACAACGATTCGTTCTACGGGCACTTTGAGATACTTGGCCAGCGCCGAAACCGGACCACCGGAAGTGTTCATATACCCCGTGGTGACCGCAATGGTCGTGTTGCTCTCAGGAACGCGCCCCGCAAAGCCCCAAGACTTCTGCTTGGACAGCGTGACCCCGGTGCGCGAGGCCCACCGTCTAATGGTTTCTTCGCCGATATTGTGTCGCGTTGCCCGATACTGATCGCCCGGGTTTCCCAGGCCCACAATGAGTTTCAGAGAGTCGCCTGGCATAGTCCAGGGAGCCTGCCAGCATTCATGTCTCTTCTCCGCGGAGCCTGTCGCGTCTGGCTGCACGCCGGAGATGAAACATGAATGATCAGAGGTTCCCTAATCCTGATGTAGTTGATGACTAACTGTTAGTGCCTTACGGCGGTTAACGGTTGCAGCAGAGGTCTAGTCTTCGCCGTCAGAAGACTTGTCTTCACCTTCCGCAGCGGCCTTGCTCTCGGCTGCGCCGGCACCGTCGTCTCCACCTTCATCGTCACTTTTTTGGATCCAAACAGATAGACACCATCCTTTTCCTTCACGAACATGTACCTGAGCATCTTGCCGTCTGGGTGTTCCGAAATAAATTCTCCAAGTTTCTGATCAACAATATTTGCGCCTTTTCCCTCATAAAAATTTTGCGGGGTGGCCGTTTTGGTTCGGAGTTTCACTGGACTCTCCATTCTCTTTTCAACGGTTATAACGGGTGGCGTCTCTTGAAGCTTGGCCTCGGTCTCCCTCAACTGCTTGAGGAGCTCAAGCGAAATCTTGTTGGACTTGAAAACCTTCTCCTCCATCTAAATGATATACTCCGTGGATTTATCCAACTCATCCTGCAATTTGCCCTTCGAAGCCATGACCTTTTCCAAATCATTTTTCAACTCCATGTTTTGGGAGGTCAAAAGCTTGACCTCTTGCAACTGGGTCATCTTGGTTTTCTCAAGAGTTGTGACCACTCTCTCCAGCTCTTTGATATACTGCTCGTCCTGGACTCTGCCCTTTTCAAGTTGTGAGATCTTAACTTGAAGCTCCTCCCGTATCTTTTGGTAGCCATGGACATTATCATTGAGCTCGTCGACTGCAATCTTTTGCGAGGACTGCATCTTTTCAAGCTCTGCCACCCTTCTCCTCATGATCGAGTTCTCTTCCCTAAGGTCATCGGCCACCATGGCCTTCTGGTTGAGTGAGTGGCAAGTGGTCTTGAGCCGCTCAAGCTCAATGGCTAGATTCTGCACATCTGTTTCCTCCCCGGTGACTAACTGGACGATGTTGACTCCGCTGGAAACACTGTCCCTGGTCCTCTGCTGTGAGGCGCCTGGCTTGTAGACGTATGAGGTCACGTTCTTTAGCTGCTGGCCTGATCTCGAGCCTGACAGCTTTCTCTTGCCGCCGGGGTAGTTAGGGGATATTGGTGACTAGTCCATTATTTAAACTATGATGCTGGTTTTATTTCTGATTTAAAATGATTTAATTTAATTTAGAAAAGAA
>JBJOIK010000077.1:0-4426 GCA_046047135.1 Actinomycetota bacterium | reverse complement strand
GGCGGCAAAGCGTATGAGGGACAGATTGAACAGCTTCAAGCGGGTGCGCACATCGTGGTGGGCACTCCCGGTCGTCTTCTCGATCTCGCGTCTCAACGCTTGTTGTCCTTTGCTGATGTCCAGGTGATGGTTTTGGATGAGGCTGACAAGATGCTCGACCTGGGTTTTCTACCCGATGTGGAGAAGCTTTTTTCTCAAACTCCCGCCACCCGGCACACCATGCTGTTTTCGGCCACCATGCCGGGTCCGGTGGTGGCATTGGCCAGACGCTTCATGACTAAGCCCATTCATATTCGAGCTTCGCAGCCGGATGAAACTCTGACGCAGGCCAACATCAAGCATTTTGTCTACCGAGCTCACCAGCTGGATAAAGACGAAGTCATCGGTCGCATCCTGCAATCAGAAGGTCGTGGAAAAACCGTCATCTTCACTCGCACGAAAAGGGCTGCGGCGAGGCTGATGGAGGAGCTCAATGACCGCGGTTTTGCGGCAGGGTCCGTTCACGGCGATATGAGCCAGGACGCCAGAGAAAGATCTATGGCGGGTTTCAAAGCTGGCAAGAAAGATGTCCTGATTGCCACCGACGTCGCCGCCAGGGGTATCGACGTCGACGATGTGACACACGTGATCAACCACACCATTCCTGAGGACGAGAAGGCTTACCTGCACCGAGTGGGTCGCACCGGCCGGGCCGGAAAAACCGGTATCGCGGTGACGTTTGTGGATTGGGACGACCTTCACAAGTGGGCACTCATCAACAAGGCGCTGGAGATGGGTATCCCTGAGCCGGTCGAGACGTATTCTTCCTCCCCTCACCTTTTTGACGATCTAAACATTCCTGCGGGAACAAAAGGCCGTGTGAAACTCACCCCGATTCCCCATAAGGAAAAACAAGCGGGCTCGCCAAAAACTTCAACCCCTGCTCGGGAGAAGAAACCCCAGGCCTACGACCCCTCCGATAAGGGCGACTACCGGGGTCGAGCGAGGACCAGGCAGCGAAAGCGCACTACCCCTAGCTAGCCGGCTGTGAGCCGACACCCTGCTCGAGAATTCTCTCGAGCTGGTGGGGAGCGGTGACGTTTTCACCAAGCTGGTTGGGTTTCTTGCCACCGTGATAATCGCTGGAACCGGTGACCACGAGGTTGAACTCCTCGGCCACGATTCGGAGGATTTGTTTTCCTTCGTCCGTGTTCTCCCGGTGATCAATTTCAAGCCCTATGAGGCCTGCCTCAACAAAGACCTGGTAGTCCGAGAGGATCTGCCGTAGGGATTGGGTGTGATCGACCGCACCGGAGCGCGCGTCGGTGTAGGGGTGGGCGAGGATCGGCACTCCCCCGGCGTCTCGCACCACGGCGATGGCAGCGAGCAACCTGGGGGCATAGTGCGGCACGTGGTAGGGGCCATCAGCTCGAAGCGGTCCCGCAAAGGCGTGGGACGTGTCAGCGAAGAACCCTTTGTCGATGAGAACCTGGGCGATATGGGGCCTCCCCGGCGTGGCCCCCTCCGGAATCTGGGCGCTCACCTCGTCCCAGCTGAGGTCATAGTCAACAGATAGCTTCTCCACCATCAACCGAAGCCGATCGTCACGGTGTCGGCGAATTTTCGTCATTTCAGCCACCAGCCCCGGATGCTCGGGGTCGACGAGGTAGCCAAGAAGGTGCACGCTCCTCGGGACGGCACCGGGAATAGGGTCAATCACCTGAGAGCTCAGTTCGATGCCAGGGATCAGGGTCAATCCCGACCCCGAGACCGCGTCGATGGCCTCAGAGAGTCCACTGAGTGTGTCGTGGTCAGTCAGCGCGAGAACATTCACGCGTGCGTGCCGTGCGTGCGCAATCAACTCACGGGGAGTGTCATCACCGTCGGATGCCGTGGTGTGAGCGTGGAGGTCGATCGTTAATGACACTGTTCCATGCTAGGTGCCACACTAGAGGGGTGTCTGAAGAGTCTGAGAAAAAACCTGGGGAAAATCGCTCGACAACCCCTATTTCTGAGGCTTTTAGAGAATTTATTCAGACCGGCTGGATTGCCCCTGAACCGGCCGCAGTGGAACCCTTAGGGCACCTCCACCACGTACAAGTGCGGCGACAGCGCATCAGTACAGAGTTCCCAGGTCACTTCCTCATCGTGCCGGCGGGGTCACCGAAACAGCGCTCCAACGACACCGACTACCCCTACCGACCGCACTCCGCATTCACCTACCTCACCGGCTGGGGAGCACGAGCCACCGCGGGCAGCATTCTGGTGGCGACTCCGCGCGACTCTGGCCATGACTGGGCCCTCTATGTCAGACCCCCCGCCCCCCGAACCAGTGATGAGTTCTATGCCAACGCCGGACTGGGAGAGTTCTGGACGGGTCGACGTCCGGGAATTGCGGAGGTGTCGACCTGGTTGGGGCTTGAGGTGATCGACCTGGAGGAATGGAACCTCGAGAATATTCCGGCTACCGCGGCGGCGATTATGCGGGATGCTGACGGCGATCTCACCCGCCAACTCGACTGCCTTCGCACCTCCACTGACGAGGACGACCGGTTGGCCAGAGTCGTCGCAGAGGCGCGTCTCGTGAAGGATGACTGGGAGGTTGGCGAGCTTCGCGCTGCCATCGAGGCAACTCACCGAGGCTTTGACGACATTATTCGCGCCATCCCAGACGCCATCGGGAACCCTCGGGGTGAACGAATTATTGAGGGTGCTTTTCACGCTCGGGCGAGGCTCGAGGGTCACGATGTGGGGTATGGAACTATCGCCGCAAGCGGCGAGCATGCCTGTATTTTGCACTGGGTCACCAATGATGGGGCGGTTCGCGACGGTGACCTCCTGCTTGTCGACGCGGGAGTGGAAAGAGAATCCCTCTACACCGCTGACATCACGAGGACGCTTCCGGTCTCTGGAACTTTCAGCGCAGACCAGAAGATGGTGTATGAAGCGGTCCTTGAGGCAGCGGATGCCGCGTTTGCTGTTGTGAAGCCGGGGGCACAATTTTCCGACATTCACGCCGCCGCGATGGAGGTTATTGCCAGGAAGGTGAGCGAATGGGGACTTCTCCCGGTCGCCAAGGAGGAGTCTTTGTCCCCTGAGGGACAACACCACCGGCGCTACATGATCCACGGGACCTCTCACCATCTCGGCCTGGATGTCCACGACTGCGCGCACGCAAGGCGAGAGATGTATATGGGTGGCACCCTCGAAGCGGGCATGGTGTTCACCATTGAGCCAGGGCTCTACTTCCAACCCGATGACGAGACCGTTCCCGCCTCTTTACGCGGGATCGGTGTGCGAATCGAAGACAACGTGCTCGTCACGCCGGAGGGTGCCCTCATGCTCTCCCAGGGAATCCCTCGGACTGTAGCCGAGGTGGAAGCATGGTGTGCTCGCTGAGCCTGCCAGTACACTGGTGTCGCCCGCGGAAGTGGTGAAATTGGCAGACACGCAGGATTTAGGTTCCTGTGCCTTCGGGTGTGTGGGTTCAAGTCCCACCTTCCGCACGGAGCGCTTAGAGCGCGAAGAGTACGAGTGAGCCCGCCATCACGGCCATCCCCGCAATCAGTCCATAGATCGCGGTGTGACCGCTGCCGTACTGCCTGGCAGCCGGAAGCAAGCTATCCACCGAGATGTAGACCATAATTCCTGCGACCACCGCGAACACCACTCCGAGCACGGAGTCATTGATGAACGGCTGCAATATCGCATAACCGATGATGGCGCCCATCGGTTCTGCAAGACCCGAGAGGGCACCAAAGCCAAACGCGAGCTTTCGGTTGCCGGTGGCGTAATACAGCGGCACTACAACCGCTATGCCCTCGGGAATGTTGTGGATGGCAATCGCAAGCGCCACCGATAGCCCGACACTGGGGTCATCGAGGGTGAGAAAAAAGGTCGCCATTCCCTCCGGAAAGTTATGCAGCGTCACCGCAAGCGCAACTCCGATACCCGCCCGCAGCAGCATCTTGTCTTTGACCAACACCTGACCGGAGGCAGCGGGCATCGTGACCGCGCCATCAGCCAGATCAGGGTGCTCTAGATCGGGAATCAATCGATACATCACCGCCATACCCGCCAGTCCAGCCAGGAAGGCGCCCGCCGTGGTGAGCGCCGCCGTCGCGTCCCCTGTGGAAGCGCCCACGTACGAGGCTGCTTTGGGGAATATCTCAACAAAGGAGACATAGATCATGACGCCTGCTGAGAAGCCCAGGGCTGCGGCGAGGAACTGGCGGTTGGTGTGTTTGGCGAATAGTCCAATAGCGGCCCCGACCGCGGTCGCAGCACCTGCGCCCACCGTGACAAGAAGAGCGAAGAGGACGGCGTGTTCCATAGTTTTCGGAGCCTATCAGCGTGTTTGTCCCAAGGCCCCAGGGCTCACTCGGTTTTTGCCGTCAGAGTGCCCTGAAGGCACTTAATCCTCAGAGCCCGGGATACTCAGCCCGTG
>JBJOIK010000076.1:0-4569 GCA_046047135.1 Actinomycetota bacterium | reverse complement strand
CTGGATGTTATCTGACAGAATTTTTGGGACTTTCTGAGGAATCTCACGAGCGTCCACGATCGTGTAGCCGTAACCCTGCTCCGCGAGGAAGCGTTGCCTATTCAGGGCGAAATCCTGATCAACGGTGTCCCGGGGGTCGGCCATCGGCCTTGGGTCGAAGGATTCGACCCAGCCGTTGTGCTTCTTCCTGTCGCGAACCGAAAGACCCGGAGACCTGGATAGCGACAGAGGCTTCGGGCAAGTCGATGGAGAAGTTGGCAACCTTGGAGACCACGAGTCGACCCACTTCTCCAGTTCGAAACGCCTGATACAGGGTCTCCCGCTCCGACACGGGGGTGTCGCCGGTAATCATGGGTATAGCCAATGAGCGGGAGAGCTCCTCTATCTGTTCCAGGTAGGTTCCGATGATGAGGGTGGGATCGTCGGGGTGGAGCTCGAGCAGTTCTTGCACGATGGCTGCTTTAGTCGGCGAGGTGGAGGCCAGTCGGAATCGCTCCTTATCTGTTCCCGCCGCATACTCGAGACGCTCATTGGCTGGTAGATCCACACGAATCTCGACACAGCTGGCTGGCGCGATGTAGCCCTCCGATTCCAGCTTCTTCCACGGCACATCGAAGCGTTTTGGCCCGATGAGGCTGAAGACATCGCCCTCCCTGCCGTCTTCTCTGACCAGGGTTGCGGTCAAGCCCAGTCGACGACGCGCTTGAAGCTGGGCAGTCAGTTGGAAAACCGGTGCGGGAAGAAGGTGAACTTCGTCATAGACGACGAGGCCCCAATTCTTGGCATCGAGAACACCGAGGTGGGCGAACTCACCTTTTCGCTTGGCAGCCATGATGCTGTAACTCGCAATGGTGACGGGCTTGATCTCCTTCACACTGCCGGAGTACTCGCCAATGTCGTCCTCCGACAGGTCCGTCTTGGACAACAGTTCAGCTCTCCACTGGCGAGCAGACACAGTATTGGTCACGAGAATGAGGGTGGTGGTGTCGAGCTGCGCCATCACGCCCGCACCGACTATGGTCTTGCCCGCTCCACAGGGCAGCACAACCACCCCTGAACCGTTGTCACAGAATCGGCGGATCGCCTCAGTTTGGTAATCCCGCAGCGACCAGGACGAGCTCTGAAGGTCGATGGCGTGGGGTTCGCCTTCGGTGTATCCGGCGTGGTCTGCCGCTGGCCATCCTCGCTTTAACAACTCCTGTTTGATGAGGCCTCGCGACCAGGCTTGCAGGGGGAAACGACCCTGGTCGTCCCGCTGACCGACCAGGTCAGCGATTTTCTGAGTTCGGGTGATTTCAGCCTCGATGGCAGGCGTGGTGCAGGAGAGGTAGAGATCGTCACCCTCTCGGGTGATTTCGATCTGCCCGTATCGGCCGATGGTTTCTGCGATGTCCTCTGTGATTCCTGGAGGAACCGGGAACTTTGCATAGTCCTCTAAGGTGCGAATAATTTCTTCCGAGGTGTGACCTGCTGCCCTCGCGTTCCACAGACCCAACCGAGTGATTCGGTAGGTGTGCATGTGTTCGGGGGCACGTTCGAGCTCGGCAAAAACGGCGAGTGCGTGTCGGGCTTCTTCCGCGAGCGGATTATGAACCTCGAGAAGAACTGTCCGATCGCTTTGAACGATGAGAGGGCCGTCGGGATTCACAACCGTCCAGTCTACGCCGGCACGGCGGCACGGATTGAGGTGATGTGTGACACCGGGAGCGTCTTCTCGACCTGGTGTTTGACCTCAACACCTCGAAGCCGTCCAGCACTGAGGGATCGTGGTTCCATGACCACTACGGCGGGCGAACCATCGGGCATAGTGACCACAATTTCCAGCGGAGTCTTTGATTCTGTGGCCACCTCAATAATGCTCGCGATACCTGCGGGTACTCCTTTGGCCGCGGCCTCGGCAGCCGATGCGGAGAGCGCATCGAGTGCCGCGTCGAGGGCAGCATCCTGATTGTCGTCTACTTCTTCAGCCCTCGATTCTGCCGGGCGCACTGGCGCACCGGACTCATCGACCAACAGCGCTGGATAGGAAGCGCCGAGCAGGGTGAAGTGAACCCTCTCGGCAGGCCACGAGCACCGCAGTTGTTTGTCACCCACCGCGCGCAAACCCAGCACCACAAGTCCTGGGTCACTCAGAAGTTCTTTCGCCACCATCTCGCTGCCCGCGGTGATGAGGGTGTTGTGTCCTTCGGCGCGAATCTCTAGATCGTGAGCTCGCCGACCGACATCCTCAATCAGTGCCACTACACCAGCGGGTAAAGGGTTCAAGCTCACCGATTCCATCAGGGACTGCAGGGAGTCCGCAGGAATTCCTTGCTGTATGGCTGCCAACAGTGAGGCCTTCTGAACTCGATAGCGAGGGACTAGTCCTCCGAGTTCCCTGACTGCCAGCGAATTGAGAACGGTCCTGTGCTGAGGGGACAGTGGACCGGTGGCAAGAAGAGTGAAATCCTCGTTCGAATACACACCCCCAACGCTCTCAGGCCAGAGTTCACTGACCACGGATGAAGGGTCAGTTCCCTGGAATATCGCTTCACCGAAGGGACTTGGTTGGACACCGAGGACTAATCCAAGTGCCTCTGCCTCCCGGACAAGACTCTCGAGAGTCTGGGAATGCTCCAGCAGGGGGTACTGAAACCGGAGAGCACGCTCGAGTGAATCGCCCCACGAAAGCATGGGTGCTGTGGAGAGCACATCGACCAGCCACCGGGGCGCAAGGGCCCACCACCAGAGAGCGAGATGGCTCCACCTGGCGCGATCATCCAGGTCACGCCAGGTGGCGGCACGAGTCGTCGATGCCGCGGAGTTCCCTCGGATCCCTATCAGGCCAAGCTTTGTGCCAAGCTGCCACAACAGTGGAATGTCATAGCCCGCACCGAGGATTGTTTCTAGTGTTTTGCTTCCCGTGGCAGTGAGGGACCCATCCTGGTTCACAGTGACAGAGGAGTATTCCATCGCATCCAGGAGGTCACCCAGTTCGATGACAAGAGACAACGCTGTGGTTGCTTGAGCTCTCGCTTCTTTCGCTGACAGGGGTGCTGCAGCGCGGAGAGCGGGCGCCTTGTCTGATGCTGTGAGGTGGGCAAGGGGCGCCAGCGACTCGGGCTCACACAACAGCAGTGGTTTCTTGGAATCGACATCCATCAGAGCCATCTCGCTCAACAGTGGACTAGTCGGTGACAGCTGCGCCAGCCCCAGAAGGGCGCTGCGAGGCAGGGATGAGAGCGCTGTGTCGAGATTGGCCTTGTCCAGGAGCGCATCGGCAATCGTTCGAAAGCTCCGGCAATCCTCGGGCCGAAGTGCTCGAGTCGCTGCGACGGTGCGAAGCTGGTCAGGGGTTCTTGACGCAAGCCAGCTGATGAGAGTGAGGTTCGTCTTATTCGGAAGAGTCATGACTTCCAGACTGGCGACGTCGACGAGTAGAAATCACCAGCAAAACCATGATCAAGACAAAGCCAAGAGGCAGCCCGAACAGCGGAGTAATCGTGATGGCAGGCCACAGTCCGGAGGAGAACTGATCAGAGGTCATACCCTGCCAGGTACCGATGATGATGGCGAAGAAGGACATGATGGAGAGGACCGTGACGCCGACAATCATGGCCGCGAGGACCTTTTCGACGCCCGATGCTTCATAACCGTTCTCCGATGGCATCCCTCCAGGATATCTCTCCCAGAATGGCGGTATCCTGCGGTGTGCGGAAAAATCCGCTGAGAAAGAGAGAAGGGGACCCACATGCCCACCGGCAAGGTCAAGTTCTACGACCAAGACAAAGGTTTCGGCTTCATCCACACCGATGACGGCGAAGAGGTGTTTCTGCACGCCTCAGCGCTGACGCCCGGTGATGTTGTGAAGTCGGGCTCCAGGGTCGAATTTGGCGTGGCCGAAGGTAAGCGTGGAGCGCAAGCGTTGAGCGTTCGGGTCCTGGATCAACCTGCGGCTCGACTCGGTCGAAAAGGCGCCGAAGATATGGCCATCATTGTGGAGGATCTCTTGAAGCTTTTGGATCGCACCAGTGGCGACCTGAGGCGTGGTCGATACCCCGAGGAAGAGCACTCTAGAAAGATTGCTGCTTTGTTGCGCAAAGTAGCCGATGAGTTTGATGTCTAAGAAAGCGGCACCGAAACCTCGCAAAGGCTCTGAGCCACCCTCGATTCCAGACGACGTGTTTATTTCTCTCGCGAGAGATGCGCTGAGGGAAGTGACATCGGAGGACACGTTTGATGATTCCCCTGTTGTCAGCCGGGACAGCGGGGGTGTCACGGTCCGTTTCCCCTCATCTCAACCCGGTTACCCGGGCTGGGCCTGGACTATCAGCCTGGCGGTCCTTCACGGCTCGGCCCCCACCGTTCTCGAGCTGCAATTGTTACCAGGAGACGGAGCACTACTGTCTCCTGAATGGGTCCCGTGGGCCGATCGGCTCGAAGAGTACTTGCTTCACGAAAAAGAACTGAAAGACCAGGAAGCTACCGACGACGACGATGATGATTTTGATGACCTTGACGATGATGTCGATGGCGTCGACATTGACCAGCTCGACATCGATCTAGATCCAAGCCCTCTCGAAGTCCCTG
>JBJOIK010000075.1:0-5560 GCA_046047135.1 Actinomycetota bacterium | reverse complement strand
CGGTGATTCCCATTTATATTGCCGAGCGATTGAACTCTCAAGACACCTCAGGGCTGTCTCGCACCTGATTACCTCGCCGTAAGAGCGGGGCTATGCAGCTGCTGACCTCGGAGGCGCACCGGGCTCTTGCGGGTGCGCGGGGTAGGAGAGAGGTCCTGCCCCCTGTGCCCCATTTTCTAGATTCCACGGGAATCCATCGACACCCGTTGCTGACCTAGGTCCTGACATCTAGAGGGTTTCAGCCATGAGTGAACTCTGGTGGACGGGCAGCCGACAGCTGGGGGTCAAGGGGTCGCAGGTTCAAATCCTGTCAGCCCGACTCGATGTAGTGCATTCTCCTCGGCAGCTCAAGCTGACTGCGACTATTCCCTATTCTTTCGCGCGGAATACACCCAGAGGGCCAGCCCACCGAAAAGTAACAGTGCCACCACAATGAAAACCAAGGTGTTGTTTTCGGCGTACGAGTCACGCGCAAATACCGCGATGAAGAACACCAGCAAATAGACAATCTTGAGGGGGACAACAGGCACATTCCCACAGTAGCTATCCGGGGAATTCTCCACCACACTTCGGAGGCGACGGTCAAACTTCACTGGGAGCCTGACTGTGACACCCCGGTAAACTGGGATTGTGGCGGTATACAAAGTCTTGCTCTACTACGCCTTCACCCCGCTTTCAGACCCAGAGGCGATTCGCTTGTGGCAACGCGATCTCTGTGAATCGCTAGGTTTGGGTGGCCGCATCATCATTTCCCCCCACGGAATCAACGGGACGGTTGGCGGTGAGCTCGACGCGGTGAAAAAGTATCGACGGAAAACCCGGGAGTACCCGGCTTTTCGCGGAATTGATTTCAAGTGGAGCGAGGGCACGGGTCCTGAGGACTTTCCCAAGTTACAAGTTCGAGTTCGGGATGAACTAGTTGGGTTTGGTGCGCCTGAAGAAGTTACTGTCGGCGAAAACGGCATTGTGGGAGGGGGTCAGCATCTCTCCCCACAACAGCTCCATGACCTGGTGAAAAACAAAGACGTGACCTTCTTTGACGGCAGAAATAAGTGGGAAGCAGCCATCGGGAGGTTCAAGGGTGCGCTCGTGCCAGACGTTGAGCACTCCCAAGAAAGAGAAGCCCGTTGTCACCTATTGCACCGGAGGGATTCGGTGTGAAGTGTTATCGGCCATGATGATCCGTCGCGGATTCCGGGAGGTGTACCAGCTTGATGGGGGCATCGTTCGGTACGGAGAGGAATTTGGTGACTCAGGACTTTGGGAGGGAGCCCTCTACATTTTTGACAAACGTAAAGCCATGACATTTAGCCCGGAGGTGACTGTCATCGGGAAGTGTGTGAGATGCCAGGGGTCAACGTCGCGCATGGAAAATTGTGAGGCGTCAGGGTGTCGGCGCCAGGTCGTGGTGTGCGAAGAGTGCGTCGCTCTGGGAGTCGGGTGCGAAGCGCACCTGAGTCGTCAGCCCGCATCATTACCAGGGCAGGGGTAGCCCGAAGAGCGGTTCGGCATCATCCGGCACCGCAGGCAGAGGATTTTGGCCTGCTCTTACACATATCCACTTCAAATGGGTGGGACTTTCTGGAACACAACGCCACGTGCGCATCACCCCCGGTGGCACGAGAACCACGGTGCCCGGCTGGACATCCACGATGTCGTCGTCGAGGCCCATCTGTCCAAGTCCTTCGAGAAAGATGTAGACCTCCTCGAGGACGGAATGACTGTGCCAATAGCCGGCCTGTTCGCCGGGCTCATAGGAGTTTGCCGTAATCCCGATGACGTTGCTGGATATTTCATGGTCTACAACACGTCTGCCATATCGAGTGGTGTCAGGTCTAAATCCGCCCACGTAGTCCCGCCAGGAAGCGAGAGGACCCAACTGTGTGACTGTGTACAGGCTCATGGCCGATGACAGTAGCACGCAGGGCTTACTTCTGCTTTTCCTTCTTTTCTGGCTTCTTGTCTGCCGTCACACGACCAGCGTGAGCCACGGCTGTGGGGTCCATTCTCGACTTGATAAGACTCGCGATGATCGACACGGCAAGGATGGCACCAATGACCCACAAACTGAGGTTGGTCTCAATCTTGGGTACGGATTCCCATTGTTCGTGAGCAAAAAGCAGAACCAGTTTGATTCCGATAAAGATGAGGATGAAGGACAACCCCAAGGACAAATAGATGAGTTTGTCGAGAAGGCCTTTGAGGATGAAATACAGCGCTCTGAGGCCTAAGAGCGCGAACGCATTGGCCGAGAACACCAGGAATGGCTCCTGAGTTACTCCGAAGGTCGCAGGAATAGAGTCCAACGCAAATAGAAGGTCAGTCGAGGCAATAGCAATCATCACTAGGAACATCGGGGTAGCAACCCTGATGCCATTCTCGTGAGTGAAAAGCTTTGTCCCGTGGTACTGGTCTGTGTACGGAATTCTTTTCTTGATTTGTTTGACAAGAAAGTTGTCCGACGGGTCTGGGTCCTCATTCCAATGACGCATCAGGCCGATACCGGTCCAGATCAGGATGGCTCCGAAGATAACGAAGGTGAATGCAAAGTAGGCGAGGGCTGCCGCACCAATTGCAATAAAGATTGCTCGGAACACGAGGGCGAGGAGCACCCCAATCAGTAAGACTCGCTGTTGGTATATCGAGGGGACGGCAAATTGGGTCAAGATGATGGCAAACACGAAAACGTTGTCGACCGAGAGAGATTTCTCGACAAGATAGGCAGTGAAGTATTCGGTGCCATAGGTCGAGCCTGCATCGAACCAGACCCAGACTCCGAAAGCGACGGCTACGGCGATATAAAACACAGACCACCATGCCGCCTCTTGGAAACCCACCTCGTGCGGTTTCCGGCTAAAGGTAAGAAGGTCGAGAACCAACAACGCGAAGATGACGCCTATCACCGTCGCCCAGGTGACGAGAGTTACGTCCACCACGTTCCTTTACATCAGGTCGGTTACCAACAGTGTATGGAAAGCTGGGCTCTCGTTCCTGAGACTATTCACAAAATATTCAGGCGGTAAGACCTGATGTGCGGCTTTCTCGTCTGGGAATCCACGGAACAATGGCGCTGGTTCTCGCCTGATAGTTCGCATACTCCGGATACTTTTCACGCGTGATCGCCTCTGTAAAGCGGGTGGAGCCCCAAAACAGAGCGCTCAGGAGAAGAGGAGCAATCACGCTCCAGTGCGCAAGTGTTCCAAGAGCAACAGCACCGAAACCCCAGAAAACCCACCATTGCGCTTGTTCGGCAAAGAAGTTGGGGTGCCTCGAGTATTTGAACAAGCCCTCGTCGAGAAATCGGGGTGAAGGATGCTGACCTTGTTCTATCATGCGAGCTTTTCGCTGGTGGAAATTCCACTGCTGTTGGTCCGCCGCTGTCTCTAGGGCTAACAGCGCGAGAAAGGCCACGGTAAGGCTGAGCTGAGCTGGTCCAAATGCTGTTTCTGGGGCTTCAAGGACAACAAGGGCCGGCAGGCTGATGAGCCATAGTAGGACGTTTTGGAAGACGACAATGAAGACCAGGTTGAAGACCTGATACTGCCAGCCAGACATTCTGTCCCGCAGGATGGGCCAGCGATAATCTTCTCCACCTCTTTGATAGCCGCCTTTGCGCCAAAAGTTGAACGTGAGCCTGGCGCCCCAGAGAGTGACCAGCACAAACATGACCGTGAGAGTCGTGTGCCGAAACCCTGCCGAGCCCGCAAATACTCCTACATAGAGAATGGGAGTTATCGACCACGAGCGGTCTACCCAAGAAGAGTTACCGGTGGCTAATGATGCCACCCAGGTGAATACGGACACACCGAAAAGAACAATCAGTGACACGCCAAACGGGTCGACCATTCCGAAACCTCCTTGTTTCTGGTGAGCACATCGTAGCGACGGTCTAGACCGATTCCGCGCGTGACACCTCGGAATCGAGAAGAGCTGGGATAGCCTCGCTCACAGGGCAGAGAGAAGGAACAATGGGACGATTTCGAACCAGCGTGTCCAATACCCTCAGAGGTTTCCTCATTGGACTGGCAGAGATAGTTCCCGGGGTGAGTGGCGGAACAATCGCTCTCATTGTTGGTGTCTACGAGACACTGATTCAGTCAGCATCTCAGGTAATAAAGGCTTTCCTCGCTGCTGCGAAGCTCCAGAGATTTG
Source organism: Actinomycetota bacterium (assembly GCA_046047135.1). GTDB lineage: Bacteria > Actinomycetota > Actinomycetes > Actinomycetales > Microbacteriaceae > Pontimonas. Next base: position 1,408 of record JBJOIK010000075.1, on the reverse strand, counting down.
CGGTGGCTGAGGCTTTGAGGCAGGTTCCCTGGGGCTTGGTCATTCCGGTTGGATTAGGGATGATTTTTGGCATTGTGATCGGAGCGTGGTTCCTAGAGCCCATCATTGCCACCTATCCCATCATCGTGCGGGCAACTTTTGCCGGGATGATCCTCGCCTCTCTCTGGATTCCTCTCCGGATGGTCGGAGCGCTGTGGAGCCCGAGGCTCGTTGCGGTCGCACTGGTAGGAGGTGTGGCAGCTTTCTTTCTCACGGGCCTCGGTCACATCAACGCTACGTCGGTCGACTGGTGGTGGATTCCCCCGGCTGCAGCTCTCGCAGTGTGTGCCCTCATCCTCCCGGGAGTGTCCGGCTCTTACCTCTTGCTCACCCTCGGCATGTACGAGCCAACTCTCTCAGCGGTCAACGATCGAGACTTCGGTTATCTCGGCCTGTTTCTGTTGGGCGCGCTCACGGGCCTTGCCTTGTTTGTCAGGGTGCTGCAATACGTGCTCACCCAATACCGCGCTGCGACTCTTGCTCTCATGACAGGACTCATGGCGGGGTCGCTTAGGGCTTTGTGGCCGTGGCAAAACCAGGCGAGAGAAATTGCGCCACCCGGGCCAGATGTCCTACCGGTTGCGCTGTTCGCCGTCGCGGGTTTTGTGGTGATTCTTGCATTGATGTGGATGGAGCGACTGGTCCGCAGTCGGCGCTAGGGCCGCAGACCTACACTGAACCGTATGTCGATTCAACCCTGGGCATTAGTCACTGGCGCTAGTAGTGGTCTCGGGGCCGAGTACGCCAGACAGCTCGCTGCTTCCGGGCACAATCTGATCGTGGTATCCCGGGATGCCGCTCGACTTCAGGAACTCGCCCGGACCATTGAAAGCAATTTCGGGGTCGAGGTGGAAATTCTTGCCGCTGATCTCCACCGACCTGCAGACGTCAGCACAGTGGCCGCTCGCCTAACCGATCCGGTGCGAGCTGTTCGGGTACTGGTCAATAATGCCGGGTACGGAATTGGCGGTCACTTGGCGGTGAGCGATGCCGACGCCGAGCGAGACCATCTCGCTATTCACGTGAGTGTTCCACTAGACCTGACCAAGGCCGCACTTCCGGGCATGCTAGAGCGCGGGTCTGGACGAATTGTCTTTGTGTCGAGTGTGGCAGGGTATCTCTCTCGAGGGACCTATTCCGCCCATAAAGCATGGGGACTCACCATGGCGCGTTCGCTCAACGCGACCTACCGCACACGAGGTGTGCACGTGAGTGCTGTTGCGCCGGGCTTTACCCGAACTGAATTTCATCAGCGAATGAACATAGATATTTCGATGTTCCCCGATTTCATGTGGCTACAAGCGCCTCATGTGGTGAGGGCGTCCTTGACAGCAGTAGAACGAGGAAGGGCCGTGACCATACCCTCGCT
>JBJOIK010000074.1:0-4503 GCA_046047135.1 Actinomycetota bacterium | reverse complement strand
CGCGTCGGCGAGTACCCCGAGGGCCCTCGCAATTGCGGTCTCGTATCCCGCAGTGACTCGGAGCGCATCCGAGACCGTGCCTTTCACTCCCGGAACAGAACCAATGGCACTGGAGTTTTCGTCGTCTCTCACCGCGAGCTCGAGAGCAGAAACCTTCGCGGCGAGGGCCTCACGCTCACGCTCTGTGCTGTGAAGTGCATTCCTGGTGTCCGTCTCTGCCGCTTCCGCTCGAGCAAGATCCTCCTCGGCTTCAGCTAGCGCTTTTTCAAACGCTTGCGCCACGGCGTCAGGAGTCTCTGAGGAGGAACCTTGAATCTCGGTGAGCGCGTCGCTCGCATCACGCGCACGATCTTTCGCTTCCTGAAGAGCTGCCATTCCGCGCTCTACGTCAGCCCTGGCGGTCTCCACCTTGGAGTTGTGAATATCGACACCTGATTGAACGAGGCGCAGTTGGCTGTCCCACTGCTCGATTGCAGCCGAGGCAGATCGGAGTTCTTCCTCCACCGCCTCTCTCGATGCTTTGGCCATCGCCACGCGGGACGAAATTTCTCCCACTGTTCGCTCATGGATTTCAACTTCGGCGAGGGCAGTGTCACGCTCGGCTTCTTTTGCAGTGATTTCTTCAGCGGTGACTCCCGACACCATGCTCTGCTGAGGATCTGTGCCCTCGAGGGAGGCGTGGCGCTCAGTGGCAAGCGAGTGGAGAGCCTGCAACCGCTCCAGGATTCTCCGAAGCGAGAAATCAATACTGCGAGCAGTGTCCAGCTCCACATCGTTGATTCCAGACTCCAATTGGGAAATTCTGCGCCGGAAACCCTCCAGCTGGTCCTGCAGGGTGGCACGTTCGGCGGCGCGCTCCTGCTCGTTCTGGTGAAACGAGTCGAGCGCAGCGCCGAGAGACACCACGTCGTCGGCGACCACGCGGGCTTTGGCATCGCGCACGATGGCTTGAATCGTTTGTGCTTGTTTTGCCATCTCAGCTTGACGGCCCAAAGGGGTGAGCTGGCGTCGAATCTCACCCGTGAGGTCATTGAGGCGCGTCAGGTTTGCTTGCATTGACTCGAGCTTTCGCACAGTCTTCTCTTTGCGGCGGCGATGCTTCAAAATTCCGGCTGCCTCTTCGATGAAGCGTCGGCGATCGTCCGGGCTTGCGCTCAATACTTGGTCGAGCTGTCCTTGGCCGACGATGACATGCATCTCGCGCCCCAAACCGCTGTCACTGAGAAGCTCTTGAACATCGAGCAACCTGCACGGTTCTTTGTTGATGGCGTATTCGCTGCCACCGTTACGGAACAGGGTGCGAGAAATGGTGACTTCGGAATAGTCAATCGGTAGTGCGCCATCAGAATTATCAATCGTGAGGGTGACCTCGGCTCTGCCCAGAGGAGCCTTGTTCGCGGTTCCCGCGAAGATGACGTCCTCCATGGACCCACCGCGGAGGGTCTTGGCGCCCTGTTCACCCATAACCCAGGCGAGGGCATCGACCACGTTGGATTTTCCTGAACCGTTGGGTCCGACCACGCACGTGACGCCGGGTTCAAAAACGAAGGTGGTGGGCTGAGCGAAGGACTTGAATCCCTTGAGTGTGAGGGATTTCAGATGCACCTGCGAACCAGCCTTCCTCGGATCTGTCGATGAACAGACATCCTCAAACTTACCGGTTCCTGGGTGCCCTTTGGCAGGAGGGACACCGATGGGAGGAGCGATTCATGAAGCGCTCCCTCACCAACATGGTCCCGCAGCGATCACAGGGTGTTCCTTGTCTGCCGTAGGCGTGCAGCGAGTGAGCGAAATAGCCCGCCTGACCGTTGACGTTCACGTATTGGCTGTCAAAGCTGGTGCCACCCTCGAGCAGTGCTTTCCTCAACACCTCTCGAACGGATTTCAGCAACTCTGCAACCCTGGCAGGACTCAGGCGTTTTGTGGGAGAGGAGTAGTGCAGTCGTGCAGCCCACAAAGCTTCATCGGCATAGATGTTGCCTATTCCGCTGATCAGGTTTTGATCGAGCAGAGCCCTCTTGATGTCGGTATTTTTCTTTCTCAGGGCACGGCTAAAGGCCTTGTCATCGAAGGCATCATCTAGAGGGTCTCTCGCGATATGAGCCACCGAGCGAGGCACCTGGCGTGCGTGGGAGCCATGACCGCCTGGTTTGCCATCAGAAGTATCCAGAAGAGGCTCTATCGCAAGGGAACCAAAAATCCGTTGATCAACAAATCCCACGACCATGGATTGTCCCTGCGACGTCACGATGTCGAATCGGACTCGGAGGTGGCGACCAAAATTGGATGCCTCGTCGCCTAACAACACCTGACCGCTCATTCCCAAATGGATGACCAGGGCTTTGTCTTCTCCCAGAAATGGACACCACACGAACTTCCCCCTACGCACCACAGCGGTGAGGGTCGCTCCCTCCAGCTGGTGGACAAAATCCTCGGTGGGTCCTGGGTGACGCTTCACGGAACGAGGGTCGAAGACTGTGACCCGAGAGATTGTCGCGCCCGTCAGAGCCGCCTCAAGGCCGGCCCTAACAACCTCGACCTCGGGTAATTCAGGCATTGCCCGAGTCGGTCTCCCTCAAGAAATCCAATGCTGCCTGGGCTGCCGCCAGCTCCGCAGCTTTCTTCGAGCTGCCGGTACCGCTTCCCACGGCCTGGGAGGAGCGATCATGCCCGTCGAGGAACACCTCGGCGCTGAAGATCTTTTGATGGTCCGGGCCGCTATCGGTGATGTTGTATTTCGGCGAGCCCAGTCCCATCCTGGCTGCCCACTCCTGCAGCGCCGTCTTCGGGTCGCTCGCTTCACTCAGTTCATCGGCGGTGACAACCAAGTTGCCCATCAGGCGATGCACGACCTCATGGGCAGCGTGCGCTCCTGTGTCGAGAAATACTGCTCCGATCAAAGCCTCGAGAGCATCGGCCAAAAGTGAAGGTTTTTCTCTACCTCCGGTGAGTTCCTCACCTCGACCGAGTCTCAGGTACGAACCAAGCGAAATGCCCCTGGCGACCTCAGCCAGAGCACCTGTGGAGACGATGCTGGCGCGGCGTTTAGCGAGCTCCCCCTCGGGAAGATCGGGAAACTGGTGATACAGCGCCGCGGTAATGGCCTGACCCACCACGGCGTCACCGAGGAACTCGAGTCGCTCGTTATCGACACCTCCCTGCTCATAGGCAAAAGAGGAGTGGGTGAGGGCTTGGGTAAGAATCTCCGGGGACACCTCGATGCCGAGCGCCTGCACCAGGGGACCCGGATCGACCGGGCCAGTGGCGTCAGACGGGCCTTCAGGCACGTTAGACGTCGGCGACCTTGCGGCCCTTGTATTCCATGAACAGCGGGGTGCCGGCACTGTCCTCGACGACCTTGGCACGGTGAGGAAGGCTGTACACGGTCTTTCCGTTTTCGACAGACTTGACCAGGGTGGGAACCTCAGCCTTCCACGCCGAACGACGGGTACGAGTGTTCGAACGTGAGGTCTTGCGCTTGGGTACAGCCATGGTCTTCTGCTTTCTACAGTGTCTTTGGTGTGGCTAGGTATCAGACTCGAGAAGTTTACTGAGTTCCTGCCACCTTGGGTCAATCTCTTCCGTTTCGGATTGTGCCGGCGGAGCTGTTCGCTTCTCGCCCGTGACCGGGTCTAATCCAAAACATTCAGACGCACACACGGGTTGGAAGGGAAGTTCGAGAACCACCGCATCCCGAATGATGCTGCCGAGATCGACAGAGTCATTAACCACCGTGTAGGAATCGGAATCGCTAGAAGAATACGCGAAAAGCTCTTGAAAATCGACCCGAAGGGGGAATTCAAAGGCATCCAGGCACCGAACACACTCCGCTGACGCGGTGGTGACAACGTCAGCGGTCACCAGAATCCCCTCGTGAAGACCTTCGAGTCGAAGATTCAGTGTCATCGAGGCGCCCTCTGGCACCACGGCCATGGCTTCGCCGTATTTCTCTGGTGCCAGCACCTCGAGCGTGAGCTCGCGCATCTCGCCAGCCTGAAAAACGAGGTCTTTGACCCCAATAACCAGAGGTGAGGAGTGGGAGGCCATGCACCCAGTCTAGAAGCCTGCGGCCTCCAGCGCGTCGTCATAGATCGCGAGTGCCTGATCAACCTGCTCGGCATTCACAATCAGCGGCGGCACCACGTGGATGCGGTTATCGACGACAAAAGGCAGTAGACCCCGTGTCACCATCTCGGTCTTGAGTGTTCCAATCACGCTCGCCTCGACTGGTTTCTTTGTGACTCGGTCCTCGACCAGTTCCAGTGCGAAGAAGCAGCCAAGACCCCGCACATCTCCGATGACGGGGTGCTTCTCTTGCAGGGCCAACAGGCCAGGTCGCAGGTGGTCATCCCCCATCTTCTGGGCGTTGTCGACCATGCCCTCATCTTCCATCGCTTGGAGGGCCGCATTGATTGACGCCATGGCGAGGGGGTGACCTGAATACGTGAGACCACCCGGGAACATTTTGTCGTCAAAGAACTCCGCGAGCTTCCGGTGGAACAC
>JBJOIK010000073.1:0-4534 GCA_046047135.1 Actinomycetota bacterium | reverse complement strand
GATCCGGTGGCTGGAATATCGAGGAAAGAAAACAGTGCGGCGGCCCCGCCGCCTTCGCCTAACCCGCCATGGAAACACAGCAGTGCCGCATCGATGTCGAGAGGCTTCTTGCCCATTCCCTTCTTCACAAAGATTCCCGGATTCTGTGAGAGCACGATCTCGAGCTCCTTTGAACCGGAGGGAGCGCCGGTCAGGAAATCCTTCGCCTCCGATGCGGCGGGAACCTGATACCACGCGCCATTGACAGCGTGATAGATCGGAATGACGGTGTGACCACCATCGAGCAAAACCCTCTCCGCCTGCAAACCGGTCAAAATTGAGATCTCGTGTTCGGGGCTTGGCCCACCGAATACGACTGCCCAGGTGTGTGTCGCCATTAGCGTCCTCTAGCTTCTTGTCCCACTGCTTACGGGTAGTGATCGGGCAGGTCGTTCTCATAGAGAATAACGCCCTGCTCACCAGCAGCCTGGAGGGCAGCACTCACCGCTTCTCCCCGCGTGTCAAACACGGTGGCATTTCCCTCAGATCCCGCGAGCATGGCCGCCCTGTTTGTCCGACCCACAATCATGAGGGTCCCACCCTCGGCCACAACGCTCTGCGCCAACTCTTTGTTGCGCACAAATTGGACGGGGCCCAACTCCACCATCCCTGGAGTGACGACGATGAGCGGGGCCTTCCGCTGTCGGGCCAAAGCAGCGGCAGACGCGACAGCATTTTTCGCGCCGTCTGGGTTCGAATTGTAGGTGTCATCGATAATGGCAACACCCTGGTCGCTCGCCCCCACTTCTGCGCGGTGGGCCGCCACAGGAAGGTGAGAGAGCCTGGAGAGCGCTTGGTCCGAGGGAACTTCAAGAAGCCAGGCAATTCCGAGTGCAACAGCAATGTTGACCGCGTGACCGAAAGGCGGCACCTGCATCGGCGCTGGCGTGGCTTCTGGGCCGTAGGTGACGGTCTGGAGCTCAGGGTCGACAACGATGTCTGCTTTCTTCCCCTGCGCACTGACCCGCACCACTTTCTTACCCTGCCTCTCACACGTATCGGCCAGGCCCTGCAGCTCGGGCTGGTCGATCGGGAGAACAACGATGGGCGCGCGTTCGGTTATTTCTGCTTTTGCCCGGAAAATGGCTTCCTTCGATCCCAATCGCTCCATGTGGGCTTCACCGATGACCGTAATGGCGGCGATATCGGGCTGAAACCAAGAGGTGAGCTCGCGGATTCGACCCTCTGCGTTCATCCCCATTTCAGCGACAAAGACGCTCGTTCCAGCAACCAAGTGCTCGTTGATCGTGCGGGACAGGCCCATGAGATTGTTGAAACTGGCAGGAGAAGCCATCGTGGCGTGAGTTCCGCCCACCAGATGGGCGACATAGCCTTTGGTGGAAGTCTTCCCATAGGAGCCGGTGATTGCCACCACGGTGGGTTGCACTTTCCTCAAGCGCTTTTGCGCCTGGTGCACAAATTTCATGGACAGACTGCGCTCCAGGGGCCAAAGAATTCCTAGGGCAAGATCAGTCAGGTAGGCAGCCAGGAGCAACGGGATAAGCACTCCGGAGGGTCCAAGCAGCCACATCGACAACCCACCAACCACGACCTGCACCACAGCGGCAAGCGCATAGACACGAATCGCTCGAGGCGTCCACGACAGCGGGCTCGTGACCCCCTTGAACGGCAACTTCCAGGGTGTCGGCAGCACCAGCAAAGGCGCTGCCACAGCGAGCCAGGCGAGCATGGGGAGGCCAAAGACCGCCGAAGAGATGCCCGATACCACCGCCACAACCAGAGCCGCAGCTAACCAGACTGCTCCGAGCGGTCTTCGATGCAACCAAAGGCGCTCAACTCGGGACACCTCGCCAGGCAGATAGTGCACGCGCTGAGCGATTCGCAACCACTTCAGGTTCATCACCGCCACGACGGCAACACCCACAACACCAGCCACCACAAGAAGCAGCATCGGGGTTGTCATGACGGTCCTCAGGGGGTTAGGGCATCGGCCACAGCGCTGGCGACCTCTCGCTCGAGGTTACCCTCCATGAGGTGTGATGCCCCGGAAACAACGCGGAGCGTTGCGTGAGGGAAGAATTCCAGCGATTTCTGTGCCACCTCCAGTGGTGCCGGGCGATCGTGCTCTCCCCAGACCAACGTCACCGGAACAGACACTTTCTTCGCATCGTCGAGATAATCCTCGGCCACTGCCCCCACCAAGATCTCACGCATTACGCCCTGTGCGCTGCGGTAATCGGCGGAACCATATTTCTCCCTGGCTCGCTCCAGGACTGTCTCGGGAACAACGCCCGCTTTCCTGAGCGCACGAATCACTCGAAACGCGAGCTTGGGTTTCGACGCGGGCTTCAGCCGGGTTAGTGGAACACCGGTCAACACCAGGTGGGAGACCAGGTGTGGAAATTGTGCAGCCAGCCGCACAGCGATTCGCCCCCCAAAGGAATGCCCGACCACAACGACGGGTGGAGAATCCCCGAGCGCTCCGGCAAGGTTTGCCGCATAGTCGGCTGTGGTCCATGCTGTCTGGGGTGGGCTTGCGGGACCAAAGCCTGGAAGGTGAACGGCAAGCCCTGCGTGGCCTTTCAGGATGGTGGCAAAGTCAGCGCCCGTGCGACCCCAACCGTGGAGGGCAATCACCCGTGGGGTGCCTTCCCCGTGCTTGTCCGCAACCCACGAACTATCGCCCACCGTGGTCAGCATGACCTACTCCCCCTCAGGGGTGTCCTGGTCGGTCGCAAAATGAGGTGCCAACTCTCGTGGATCACGGGAACCATCGAGAACCTGTCCCACCTGCATCACAATCGGCATCGAGACACCTTTGCTCGCTGCCAACTCCAACACCGGCTTCACCGCCGAGAGGCCCTCCGCTGTTTGGTTCATTTCCGCCACCACCTCAGTGAAGCTTCGTCCCTGACCCAACATGCGGCCCGCGGTGTTGTTCCGAGACAGCGGCGATTCACACGTCGCGATGAGGTCGCCTAGGCCGGCAAGTCCCGACATTGTCTTTGGTTTGGCTCCAAAAGCGGCCGCGAAAGCGCTTATTTCTGCAAGGCCCCGGGTAATGATGGACGCTTTCGTGTTTTCGCCATACCCCACACCATCTGCAATACCCACGGCCACGGCGATTAGGTTCTTCAGAACTCCCCCAAACTCCGTGCCCACCACATCGGTGTTGGTGAAAGTCTTGAAGTAGGGGTTTGTTGCCGTGGCGGCAACAGTCCTCGCCGTTGCGCCACTGGACGACGACGCCACAGCGGCGGTCGGCTGCTCCCTGGCGATTTCCAGGGCCAGGTTAGGCCCGCTGACCACAGCGATACGGTCTTTCTCAAGCCCTGCCTCGCCAAGGACTTCACTCATCCGAAGACCAGTGCCGGCCTCCACGCCTTTCATCAAACTCACGACGAGCGCCTCCGAATCGATGTGAGGAAGTGCGTCCCGAAGATTTGTTCGCAGGTGCTGGCTCGGAACCGCCACATAGACCTGGCTCGCGCCTTCCATCACTGTTGCCATGTTGTCTGAGGCCCTGAGGGTCGGTGGCAAATCAATCTCCGGAAGGTAGACGGAGTTGCGGTGCGATGTTGTAATCTCCCGAGCGACCTCAGGCCTTCTGGCCCAGAGAAAAACATCGGCACCACCATCGGCGAGAACCTTGGCGAACGTCGTTCCCCACGATCCTGCTCCCAATACAGCGACTTTCGTCATGATGCCTCCGTGGATATCTTTCCATCGTGCAGGGTTGCAGGAGGGCGCTCGCCACGCAGTGAGCCAACCAGAGAGGCAATCTCCGTCATTAGCTCCTCCGTTGCGCTCTGCAGTAGTTCCCTGGTCAAGGGTTTGTTCCGATACGCACTGAGGTCAAGAGGTTCACCCACCACCGCATCGATGGTGGTTCTGGGGAACAGCCGTATTTTTTTGGCATAGCGACCCATCCAGTTTTGGGTTCCCCAATGCGCCGCAGGGTAGAGCGGGATGTCCTGTTCCAGAGCCATCCGGACCGCCCCAGACTTGCCCTGCATAGGCCACAATTCGGGATCCTTAGTCAGCGTTCCTTCCGGATAGACAATGACACCCTGTCCCCTATCGGTCAGCAACTTGGCTGCGACGAGGGGTTCTCCCAACCTTGCACTGGCTTCCCGCTCAACCGGAATTTGTCCGGTGAATCTCAAAAGCCACCCGAGGGCTGGAACCCTAAACAGCGATGCTTTGGCCAAGAACCTCGGCGTTCTGCGCAATTTCCACACCACCACCCCCATCACGATGGGGTCAATTTCGCTGTAGTGATTGGGGGAAATAATGAACGGCCCCTGAAGGGGAAGGCGTGAGCCTTCCCTGATGCGCAACTTGACCATGGCACCAAAAATGGGCAACACAATAAATGCAATGACCCGCCACCGTAACTCGGCGGATCTGCGGGGATGCGGTGTGGAAGCCAAGGGCCTCGGCCTTCAGCTCAAAGCTCACACCTAGGCCGCGTAGCTTATCGAGCCGGTGCTCCTAGCCGCGGGAAATGATCCCCACATTGCTCTCCTCCGAG
>JBJOIK010000072.1:0-7412 GCA_046047135.1 Actinomycetota bacterium | reverse complement strand
GGCAGAGAAGCTGAAGCCAGGTGCGGATGTGATGACCTCCTTCGGTTTGTACGCCACTGTTGTTGAGCTCGATGACGAGAACAACATCGCAACTCTTGATGTCGGCAAAGGTGTGACTGTGAGGGTCCACCGCCAGACACTGACTAAAGTTGTGGAGGATGAGCCCGCGGCAGAAACAGCCACCGAGGCCGACTCCTCTGAAAAGTCCTAGTTTTACCTTCAACGAAAGTTCCCTGTAGTGGCGTCTAAATCAGCCGTGTCAGCCGCGTGGAGAAAACTCACGTGGCTGGGAGTGATTTTTGCGCTGCTGGTGGGAGGTAACGCTTTTGCTGTCTGGCAGGGCACCGGGTCGTGGGTGCCGAAGCTCGCACTTGACCTCCAGGGCGGGACTCAGATAATTCTCGCTCCCCAAATCGCCGAGAACCAGGTCGTAACGGAGGAGCAGCTCAACCAAGCTGTCGCCATCATTCGCCAGAGGGTCGATGCGGGTGGTGTCTCGGAGGCGGAGGTCACTACCCAGGGGGGTGCGAACATTGTCGTCTCTATCCCAGGAGTTCCCGATCCAGCGACGCTGGAGAGAATTCGCTCCTCCGCAAAGCTTGAGTTCCGCGCTGTCTTGCGCACTGGCTTCGCGAGCTCAGAGGATTCAACAGCCGAAGCGGACATTGCTTTTGAAGCACCCGATCGCGAGCCAGAGAACCCCAGCGATCTGGCCTGGATTACCGCAGATGTTGACCGCGCCTATAACTCGCTGACCTGTGATCAGTTGGATGCGCTGGGGACGAACGTTGCTGATCCCACATTGCCTCTCGTGACGTGTGATTCTTTTGGTGCGAGCAAATACATCCTTGGGCCTGTCGAGGTGGGTGGTGAGACAATCACGGACGCCATCGCGGGTCTGGTTCCTGGGCCACAGGGCACGGTCACCACGGAGTGGGGCGTATTCCTCGAGTTTGACGAGTCAGGTACCGAGAATTTCAGGAATGTCACCGAACGACTGGTCGCGCTTCCTGGTGTACAGAACCAGTTCGCCATCGTTCTCGATGGCCGTGTGATTAGCGCCCCCCGCACGCTCGCTGCAATTACGGATGGTCGTCCACAAATCAGCGGTTCTTTCACTCAGGAATCCGCTGCAGTGTTGGCCGACCAGCTGAAATTTGGGGCACTTCCCATCGGGTTTGAGGTGCAGAGCGCTGAAACGATCACGGCGACACTGGGTCTTACCCAACTTGAAAGCGGTTTGCTTGCTGGCGCTATCGGTTTGCTTCTGGTGATTCTCTATTCGCTGTTCCAGTATCGAACGCTCGGTTTAGTGAGTGTGTTCTCCTTGACAGTCGCTTTTGTGCTCAGCTACTTCATCATCACCTATCTCTCCAACTCACAGGGCTACCGCCTGTCGTTGGCTGGGGTCGCAGGTCTGATCGTGGCGATCGGTATCACGGCGGACTCGTTCATCGTGTTTTTTGAACGAATCCGCGACGAATTGCGGGATGGAAGAATCCTGGACTCCGCGATTGGGGCAGCTTGGAAGAGGGCCTTCCGCACGATTATTGCCTCCGATGCGGTGGGTTTCCTCGCGGCAGCTGTCCTGTTCATTCTGGCGGTCGGTAATGTGCGAGGCTTTGCGTTCACACTCGGAATCACAACGATTGTTGACCTCATCATTGTTGCCTTGTTCACACAGCCCCTCATGACCCTGTTCGGTCGCACTCAGTTCTTCTCCTCGGGACACCCGCTCAGCGGGCTGGACCCGAAAGCGTTAGGTGCTGTGTACCGTGGGCGCGCCCGCTTCCGGGACCCTGTCGATGTGAGTCCTACAGCGAGGAAGAAAAGCGCGAGAGAGGCCGCCAGACGGCAGACCATCGCGGAGCGTAAAGCACGAGAAGAGTCCGGACCTGAGGGAGGCTCGTAATGTCGCGACTGACAACTTTCGGTAACGCTCTCTACACAGGTGAGAAGTCCTTTGATTTTGTGGGAAATCGTGTCCGCTGGTACGCCATTGGAGCAGCCCTTGTGGTCCTGGCAATTGTGATTACAGTGCTCCGCGGCGGGTTCGCCTTCGGCATCGAGTTTCGCGGGGGTTCGGAGTTCCGAATTTCAGAACCCTCAAACCTCTCCGAGCAGGTGGCAATCTCCACGGTGACGGGCTCCGTCGGTTCGAGCTCGAACCCTCGAGTCTCCATCGTGGGTGGTGATTCCGTGCGGGTTCAAACTGAGCAACTCACGGACCAAGAAACGACAGCTCTTCGGACCGAACTTGCCCAGGCGTATGAGGTTGACCTCGAGCAGGTGACAGCCTCATTCATCGGCGCCACCTGGGGTCAAGACATCACCCGTCAAGCGCTCATCGGCCTTGCAGTCTTTTTGGTCTTGGTGTCGTTGGTGATGGCTCTTTATTTCAGAACGTGGAAAATGTCGGTCGCAGCCTTAGTGGCGCTCGCCCACGACCTTGTGTTGACGGCTGGAATCTACGGAGTTTTGGGCTACGAGATAACCCCCGCAGCCGTCATCGGTTTGCTCACCATTTTGGGATATTCCCTCTACGACACCGTGGTGGTCTTCGACAAGGTAAGGGAGAACACTTCAGAGGACGGAGAGGAGAGCAGGAGAACGTTTGCCGAGTCCGTGAATCTCGCGGTCAACCAGACACTGGTGCGCTCCATCAACACATCGGTGGTGGCCGTGCTACCTGTGGGATCCATTCTGTTCATCGGATCTTTGCTCTTGGGAGCCGGAACTCTGAGGGATATCGCCCTGGCTTTGTTCATCGGAATGGTTGCTGGAACCTATTCGAGCGTGTTTATTGCGGCTCCTCTCTATGTTCACCTGCGGGAGAATGAGCCGGAGAATAAAAAGCAGGGCCGTCGGGTTCGGGAAGCCCGACCCGCCTCCGGGGCGGTTCGCTAAGGGCACCAGCGCCTAGCTAGAGAATCCTCGTACACTGAACCGTGGAAGGTGGTGTCGGGATGACTGAAACTCAAAGCTCCTCGACCACCAGTTTGCGCGCTCTCTTGCCCAGACTATTTTCGAGGGCACCTACGGATAACGCGCTCGAGCAGTTGTTCAAAACCGTGCGCAAACACCACCCCAAAGCTGATATCGCCCTCATCGAGAGGGCGTATCGCATTGCCGAAAAGGCGCATGTGGGCCAAACTCGCCACAGTGGCGAGCCCTACATCACCCACCCATTAGCGGTCGCGCAGATCCTCGCCGAACTCGGAATTGGGCCGATTACGATCGCCGCCGCGCTCTTGCACGACACCGTGGAGGACACCGACTATTCACTCGAACAGGTAAAAGCCGACTTCGGTGAGGAAATCGGCATGCTCGTGGACGGTGTGACGAAGCTCGACAAGGTGAAGTATGGCGACAACGCGCAAGCTGAAACAGTCCGGAAAATGATTGTGGCGATGTCGAAGGACATTCGAGTACTGGTGATCAAGCTCGCTGATCGTCTACACAACGCCAGGACCTGGGGGTTCGTGTCACCCGAGTCTGCGAAGCGGAAAGCGCAAGAAACTCTCGACATTTACACTCCGCTGGCCCATCGGCTTGGCATCCAGACCTTGAAGTGGGAGCTGGAAGACCTCTCTTTCGCAGTCCTTCACCCCAAGATTTATATGGAAATCGAGTCATTGGTGCGAACCCGGTCACCAGAGCGGGAAGCCTACGTCGACCAGGTCATTGAGACGGTGAAGGATGATCTGCGCCAGGCAAAGATAAAAGCCGAAGTCGGGGGAAGACCGAAACAATATTTCTCGATCTACCAAAAGATGGTCAATAGGGGACGCGATTTCACCGATATCCACGATTTGACCGGTATTCGAATTTTGGTGACGTCAATTAGAGACTGTTATGCGGCTCTGGGCGCGGTGCACGCTCGCTGGAATCCAATGCCGGGGCGTTTCAAGGACTACATCGCGACTCCCAAGTTCAACCTGTATCAGTCCCTGCACACCACCGTGTACGGACCAGAGGGTCGCCCTGTTGAGATACAGATTCGGACCACCGATATGCATCAGCGAGCAGAGTTTGGTGTTGCCGCTCACTGGAAATACAAGGAAAGAATGGCCTCCTCGGGGAAAGACACCCAGAGGGGTACGAACGATACAGACATGGCATGGTTGGCGCACCTCTCCGATTGGCAAGCGGAAACGACTGACCCTTCAGAGTTCCTCGAAACACTCCGATACGAAATCGGTGCGAAAGAGCTGTACGTGTTCACCCCACAGGGAAAGGTGATTGGGCTACCCAAGGGAGCGACCCCGGTCGATTTTGCCTACGCGGTGCACACTGAAATTGGTCACAGAACTATGGGAGCGAAGAAAAAACCCTGACGCCGGTCCGAGCCAGGACTGGCTCCATTTCGTAACCTCACAGAGGGCCCGCAGCAAGATTCGACAGTGGTTTACCAAGGAACGCAGGGACGAAGCGGTTGAGCAAGGCAAGGACGCTATTGCGCGAGCGATGCGCAAACAGAACCTTCCGCTTCAAAAGCTCATGAACCAAGAATCGGTGGCCCAAGCGGCGGCCGTTCTGAAGTACCCGGATGTGGAAGCACTGTATGCGGCAGTCGGTGAGGGACATGTTTCGACCCAATCGGTGATCGAAAAGATTCTCGGCATCGTCCAAACCGATGATGACGGGGACGCTGACCTTTTTGCCTCCGCCACACGGGCGCGTCCTCCCAGAACGGTGAGCGAATCCGGTGTGCTCGTTCGTGGCGCTCCCGACATTCTGGTCAAGCTTGCGCGGTGCTGCACCCCGGTTCCGGGTGACGACATTATGGGCTTCATCACTCGGGGCACCGGTGTTAGCGTTCACCGCGCTGATTGCACCAATGTCGCCTCTCTCAAGACCGATCCCGACCGCATCATCGAGGTCGAGTGGGCTCCCACCAAGGGCAGCGTGTTCCTCGTTCACGTTCAAATTGAGGCCCTCGATCGACCCGGGCTACTCTCGGATGTCACAAGGGTCCTCTCAGAGCACCACGTGAATATTCTTTCTGCCACGGTGAACACCTCTGACAATCACCTCGCAATTTCCCGCTTCGTTTTTGAAATGGGAGATGTGACCCACCTTGATCGTGTCCTCAACGCCGTGCGACGCATCGACGCCGTGTATGACGTCTATCGCGTCATGTCGGGATAAGAAAACTTCAGGTCAGCTAGCCTGCGGTCAAGGGCCTCCCGCCACGCGCTCTGCGATGGAGTAGGTCGGTGCAGGACAGGGCCACCCGACTTTGTCAGGCCTTCGAGCACGAGGAGTTGGGTGGCGCAACCGTCGACTCCCCGCCCATGAGCCAGGATGTCCAGGATGGTGGACTCTGGGCTGAGAACTTCGGTGCCCTGAATAAGTGTGGTTACGTGGTGTCGAAGGTTAATCTGCCTGGCACGCCACTGCTCTCGCAGAATGGGTGACGGTGCCGGAGATTTCGGTCTGAGCACCGACCAGGGGAGTGGGGAGCCCATTCCCGTCCAGATCCACCCGGCGGTATGAGCTGCCGGGATTGCCCAAGATGGCAGGTGGCCAGCAATGAATGTCGCTCTTTCGGTGCGGGTTGGATAGTAGGCGCGAGGCCAGATTAGTCCGGAGATCGAGAGCGCATCGCCGTCCTTGAGGTCGATTTGGTCAAGGGGTGTCGGTTGCATGCGGGGAGTATGACTCGGTCATGCGCCCGAGAATAGAGCGAGAGTGAATTTGTGGAAAAACTAGTTGTTGACGACCGAAAGCCAGGCCTTCTTGGTGTCCAGTTCGGCCTGAAGTGATGATTTGTGGTCACCCGAGGCGTTCGCAATCTGGCTCTCAAGGGAGGTGATGGCATCCTTCAATTGCTCTGCCATGGAATCCGATCGCGCCTTTTTCTCGGGGTCGTTCTGTCTCCAGAACTCCTGGTCTAGAGCCCTCACATGGGTGTCAAACTTCTTGACCTCCGCATCGATGGCACGCACGTCCTTCTTGGGGACTGGTCCTAGACTTGCGAACTTTTCATGAAATAAACGAAGACGAGCGCTCGCTGCGTCGCGATCCGTCATGGTCAAAATGTCGGCAAAGTCGGAAATCAGAGACCTCTTAGCTTCCAAGTGACCGGCGTTTGCCTGGTCTTCCCGGGCATCCTTTTCTGCTTTCTGTGAATACAGAACGTCTCCTGCTGCCTTGAACTGTTTCCACAGAGCGTCCTCTACGCTGCGTTGTGCGCGCGGCGCAGCTTTCCACTGGGTCAAGAGTTTCTGATAGGCCCCGATACCCTCTGCTCCTTGGGGCGCGAGAGCTTCAGCCTGTGCAATTAAGCTCTTCTTTACGTTCTTAGACTCTTTCGATTTTGATTCAAGTTCTTGGAAATGCGCCCTACGGGCTTTTTCAAGTGAGTTCTTGGCGTTCCTGAAGCGAGCCCAGAGCTGATCAGCTGTCTTCTTGGGGATTCTCGGACCGGTCTGCTGGTGTGCTTGCCAGTTCTCAAACAGCTCCGTGATCTTCTTTCCCGCCTCTTTCCAACGAATCTTGGCGGTATCTTGCGCGGCGAGGGCTTCCATCTCTTGAACAATCTGTTCCCGGTGTGCGAGTGCCTCACCCAGGGCAGCCTCGCTTTCCTGGCGCTGCTTCGCTTCAATGTCCGGAAGCTTATTGACCATCGCTGCGTGCCGCGCTCTCAGTGATTCCAGGTCTCCTACCGCGGCAGGCTCGAGAAGGTCCTCCCCGAGTTTCTGAATCTGCGCCCCCAGGTCTTTCGCAGGGGTGTTTGCGCTGAGCCGTTGTTCGGCGAGTGCAATTCGAGCTTCAATCTCGGCGTATTTTCTTTGAAAATAGGCAAGTGCTTCTTCAGGGGTTCCGTCCGGAAAGCTCCCCACCGATCGCCACACACCTGCGTCGAGGACCTGAACTGTTCCGTCGTCGTCTACACGACCATGGGAATCGGCAACAGACGCCATATCTCCTCTAACGTGCCGGGGGTTCGGGACGCCAGAAAGCCTACTGTAGCTATACGGCCACCGTTGACCTTCTATCGAACTTATTACCGGATTGTGATGCTGGAGATTACGACAGGAAAGGCAGGTTGACCATCGGTGGAACCGTCGGCGGTGCCTGACGTGACATACGCGGATACGAATTCGTCGAGACCCTCGGTCACCTCCCCGAAGATGGTGTAGCCACCTGCGATATCCGCCGGAATCTCGCTGTCCTCATAGACAATGAAAAATTGGCTTCCCATACTCTCGCCATCATTTGACGCCCTCGCCATGGCGATTGTGCCGGCTTTGTACACATTGTCAGCGGGGGCGTTCTCGATGGGTCCGAAGGTATAGCCGGGGTTTCCAATCCCTATGCCCAAAGGATCACCACACTGAACCACGAATAGACCCTCTGTGGTGATGCGATGACATGCACTGGTGTCGAAATAGTCGCGCTCGTTC
>JBJOIK010000071.1:0-4551 GCA_046047135.1 Actinomycetota bacterium | reverse complement strand
TGAGCACACGCGCAGTGAAGCGCGCCGTGCCGCCGATGAATTCGCTGCGTACGTCGAGCGCCTCATGCGTTTGCGCAAACAGGAGCCAGGGGACGACCTAATCTCGCACCTCGCTGCTGTCGAGGACGGTGGCGAGCGCCTGAGCGCCCAGGAGCTCATCGCTACCTGTGTACTGTTGCTCAATGCTGGGCACGAAGCAAGCGTGAACGGGTTAGGAAACGGCTTGGTCGCCGCGATGAATCATCCCGACCAGATGAGACTGCTTCGCTCTAACCCAGAGGGTGTTTCCCCCACTGCAATCGAAGAGTTCCTGCGCTATGACTCTCCTCTGCACCTTTTTGAGCGCACTGCTCGCGCTGACACTGATATCGGTGGCGTCACCATCAGGGAGGGTCAGAAGATTGCCGCACTCCTCGGTTCGGCAAACCGGGACGAGGCCATCTTTGAAAGCCCTGAGCGATTTGACATCACGCGAAACCCGAATCCCCACATCGGTTTCGGTGCAGGAATTCACTTTTGTATTGGCGCCCCCCTTGCGCGGATGGAAATGTCGATTGCGGTGCCGGCCTTGCTCACTCGCTTTCCCAGCATTGCTTTATCGGGAGAGCCTGTGTCCAGGGGAACCTTCGTGCTTCGCGGGTGGTCTGAGGTGCCCATACACATCGAGTGAGACCCCCAAGCCGGTGAAGGGCCGTGGCCCCGTACTTCTGAGGGAGGAATTTCTCCCCACGAGGTCATCACCAGTGGTGTTATCGATTGCGCATTCGTGGCAGTGCTTCCACGATGCGATTTGCCGCCATCTTGAGGGGCTTAATGACGGTCACACTCTTGTTCTCCGCGAGCATCTTTGCTGTGGGCTCATCCATGGCGGTCAAGCAGATGCGTCCGTCGTATCCGAACCTGGTGAGTGTGTCTAATAAGACGATGTTGGTGCTCCGGTCGTGGACTGTGCAAATAACGGCATCGGCCTCGTTGAAGGGCAGAGATGCGGCAAAATCGGGATCACTGATGTCGCCAAACAACGACTCAACACCATCACCCTCTATTGAGCTCAAAGCTCGGGGGTCTTGATCAACAACTAAGAGGCGTCCTCCTTTATCTCTCAGCCCTCCCACTACCGAGGAACCCAGTCGGCCAGCCCCGATAACGATGGCATCCCAGGGATGCGCTTGCGACTCCTCCCGATCACGATTCTCGCGCGGTGCGCGATCGAAGCGCCGGAGGAAAGGGGCGAAGAAGCGATAGAGCCGCTCGGAATAAAGAATGAAATAGGTGGAGACCGTAATGGTGATGACGGCAACCAAGGTCACCAGGGTCAAAATCTCCCCATCGACTTGACCCAAGGAGTATCCCAAGGCAATCAGGATCAGGGAGAACTCACTGATTTGCGCCAAAGCAAATCCGCTTTTGAAGGAAACCTGGCTTCGGTATCCCATCAACCCCATGATGACAATCACAATGAGCGGCTTGATGACCAAGACGAATACGGAAAGAACCACTGCTAACACAATCTGTGAGCTCGCATCTGCGAAGCTCAACGATGTACCCAGCTGGATGAAGAAGAACAAAATCATGATGTCTCGAAGGCTCACCATCCGAGCGCTGAGGCTCTCCCGGTAAGGCGTGGAAGCCAGGGCAACACCGGCGACAAAAGCGCCAATTTCCATGCTGAGCCCCAACAGCTGACTGGTACCCGCCAGGGACATAGCCCATCCAACCCCGAAAAGCAGAGTGAGCTCCTGGCTCCTCGCCAAGACGGTGAGAAGCCTCGGTATCGCAAACCGAGCCAACAGCGCGACAACCCCGAGGAACACGACGCTGCCCGCCAACGTCACCCAGAGAGACCCGCCTTCACTGCCTCCCCCTGGTGACCCCATAGACGCGATTCCGACGAGCGACGCGATCACAAGAATGTCCTGAACAATCAACACACCGACCGCGATTTGACCATGGAGGGTGTCTAACTCACGTTTATCGGAGAGCACTTTGATGATGATGATCGTGGAGGAAAAAGCCAAAGCAAGTGCGACGTAGAGGGCAGGAACCCACTCAAATCCCCACGCCAGTGTGATGAGGAAACCAATCCCCAAAGTGACCACAACCTGTGCCAGACCCGTAGTCAGAGCGACTAGGCCCATCTGGCGGATGAGACCAATATCTAACTTCAGTCCCACCAAGAACAGCAGAATCGCAATGCCGAATTTTGCCAGGAGCTCAATTTCTTCCCCTGCGGAAATGAGGCCCAGGAACGCTGGCCCCAAGAGTATTCCTACAAAAATGTAGGCGACGATGAGTGGCTGGCGAAGGAGATTGGCCAGAAACCCGACAACCGCAGCGACGAGGAGAATGAGTGCTATCTGACTAAATGCACTTTCTAGCATGTGTCTGACAGTAGCAAGGCCATGTCACGGTGACCGTAACGACCCAATCTTCTTACTCGAATCTCAGGGCGTCGACTGGTTGCAGTTTGGCGGCAGTTCTGGCCGGCCACACACCAAACACAATCCCCACGAGAGCGCTGAACCCCATCGCAACAACCACGGTGGTGGGATCAATAAAGAAATCCCACCCGCCCAAATTGGCAAACCCGAAGGACGCTAACTGACCGATGGTGAGGCCAATAAAGCCTCCCAAGGTGGAGAGCACCACAGCCTCCATTAAGAACTGGGTCAAGATGGCGGACTGCTTTGCTCCAATCGCCCTGCGAACACCAATTTCGCGGGTTCTCTCCCGCACCGAGACCAACATGATGTTCATAATTCCGATTCCACCAACAACAAGCGAAATTCCTGCAATGCCGGTGATCAGGATGCTCAGAGTCCCCGTCACAGTCTTGATGGTGTCTTGAAGAGCGGCTTGGTTGAAGATGGAGAAGGTTGCGTCATCGTCGTCTTGGACGTTCTTGGAGTATCGGAGAAAACTTTCGACCCGGTACTCGACCGGCGCTACTGCTTCTTGCGAGACCGCTTGAACCCGAATGACTGAAAGGTAAGGGGACTTCGAGAAAAGGGTCCTGGCAGTCGACTGGGTGATGTACACGTCAACTCCGGAGCCAAAACCGTCCGCGTCGTCAAGAACCCCCACGACGGTGAAAGCAACACCGTCGACCCTCACTTGGTCTCCAATAGTGTCGGGGCTAAAGCCAAGGAGATCTGCTCCCCTGGCTGAAACAACCACAGAGCGAGTGGTCTGTAACCCCTCGCCAAGTGGTAGGTAGGTCCCCAGCGCCACATCGGGATTTCCGAGAGCCTCATATTCCGGAGAGACACCGATGATATTGGTTGAGACTGACTCGCTACCGTAGGTCACCGAGCCACGTGCACGAACCTCCGTAGACACGTTCAGCACTCCCTCAATGTCGCGAATCGCAGCTGCGTCCTTTTCTTCCAAACCTGTGGGGGTTGTGGCAGACACGATGATTTGGTTTGCGCCGAGAGATTCCAGAGAGCTATCGATTCCCTGTTGTGCACCCTGTCCGACTGCGGTGAGCGTCACGACGGCCCCTACACCGATGATGATGCCGAGCATGGTTAGACCCGAGCGCACCTTTGCCGCAGAAATTCGGGACAGCGCTAATTTGAAGGTGAGCCACAGGTTCATCGCGCACCTACCACCGCGTCAGCCTCATCGCGCTCAATCAATCCATCGCGAATATAGATACGCCTTTTGGCGGCGGCTGCGACATCAAGGTCATGTGTGATGAGGACGATGGTCCGGCCTTCAGCATTCATCTCTTGAAACACCTCCATCACTTGTGCGCCAGAGGATGTGTCAAGAGCTCCCGTCGGTTCGTCAGCCAGAACGAGGTCGGGATTAGTGACCAGTGCCCTCGAAATAGCGACGCGCTGTTGTTGGCCACCAGAGAGGCGTCCACGATCAAAGTCAAGTCGCTCCCCAAGCCCCAACCGCGTCAGCATCGCAGCTGCTCTCTTGTGTGCTTCTCTCGGCCTCAGGCCCTGATACAACAGGGGGGCGGCGACATTGTCGACTGCGGAAGTCAAAGGAAGCAACTGAAACTGCTGGAACACGAAGCCGATGGCTTTCGATCTCAGCGCCGTGAGCTCGTTGTCATCCAAGGTCGAAATGTCCTTGCCGGAAATCTTCACGGTTCCCGACGTAGGCCTATCAAGGCATCCAATCAAGTTCATCAACGTGGACTTGCCAGAACCAGACGGACCCACGATGGCGACAAACTCGCCCCTGGTTACGGTCAGGCTCACCCCCGCCAGGGCAACAGTGGGTACTTCCCCGGTCTGGTATTCCCTCCTGACATCAGTCAGTTCTACGACTGTCTCAGTCACTGAGATCAGGGTTCTCTCTGGCTCCCTCGGGGGGTCCGCCACCAAAATCAGTTCCTGCAGAAGGTAGTTCCCCGTCAGAGCCCGTGACGACCCGATCACCTTCGGAGAGTCCCGACAATATCTCTACGTAGTACCCGCCTCGAATTCCAATTTCAACAGGAACATTTGTGACAGTTCCATCCTCCGCCTGCACCCTGGCAAAGAATCCTTCCGGAGTCTCTACTAGCGCGGTGACTGGGGCTGCGATTGC
>JBJOIK010000070.1:0-4598 GCA_046047135.1 Actinomycetota bacterium | reverse complement strand
GAATGCAGTGAGGCGAACCCAATCTAGGAAGAACCTCAGACACGATTACGAATCTGCGGCCGTTCTGTCGACTGTGCGCACCTCCTCCATCTCTGTGGACGAGAATATCCCTATTCGAACGAATATTCGAATGATTTAGGCTGGCGTGTCGGCCTTGGGCTGTGGAAGACCAACACCATGCCGGCGTTCACGCGGGACCTGCATTGCCTCACACAGCGCAACCCATACAGTCTGTGGCGCCACTCCCTCATCCAGTGCAACCAGGGCACTGCGTTGACCGAGTTCATCCACAATGAGATCGCGAAGC
Source organism: Actinomycetota bacterium (assembly GCA_046047135.1). Classification (GTDB taxonomy): domain Bacteria; phylum Actinomycetota; class Actinomycetes; order Actinomycetales; family Microbacteriaceae; genus Pontimonas. The sequence goes on along the minus strand of JBJOIK010000070.1, from coordinate 4,291 downwards.
AAAGCCCGCCCCTGGGACTGGCCAAACTCGTCCTCCACCGCGATGAAGAATTCGCTTCGAGTCAAGGACTAGCGAACCACCATGTCCGAATCAAACTCAGCGACAAGCTCGTCGGGCAGAGTGTCAGGAACTGTGGAGCTCGGCACGATCTGCTCAAACACTGCGAGCCGGGCTGCAACCTCACTCAAGATTGCCGACAGCGGCAAATCCAATGCGTCAGCAATCGAGGCCAAGATTTCGCTCGACGCTTCTTTCTGACCCCGCTCAACTTCGCTCAAGTAGCCCAGAGCCACGTTCGCGCGTGACGCAATCTGGCGAAGGGTGGCACCCTTCTGCTGGCGGAAGTCGCGAAGGACATCGCCAATTTCGTGTCGCATTAGCACCATGGGGCACCTCCTTTTCTCATGTAGCTCTGGACAGCCTACCCATGAAAACCCTGGGTAACGCACAGAGAAACCTGTGGTCTTGCTGAGTGTAACCAGGAAAGGTGGGAAATTATTCCCCGGAATCTAGTGCATCCCAGAGCGCTTGGAGCGCTGCCCTGCACGCACGGGCGCGGATTTCAGCTCGATCTCCCTCGAGGTGAAGCTCCCTCACCATCGTCCCTAGGGGCCCTCCTGCCACTGCGATCACGACAAATCCGGGCTTCGCACCGGACACAGGGTCAGGATCTGGTCCCGCCACTCCCGTAGTTGCCACCGCAATATCTACCCCCAGACGAGACAGCGCACCCTCTGCCATCTGAGTAGCAACGTCCGCCCGAACCGCACCCTCCGAGGCCAAAACGACCGCATCAACACCTAACACATCGTGTTTCACCAAGGCGTCGTAGGCAACGATGCCACCGCGAAACACGACCGAGGCGCCCGGGACGCTGACCAGTTCTGCTGCCACGAGACCGCCGGTGAGCGATTCCGCTGTGCCGAGGGTCACCCCTTTCGATTTCGCCAGAGCAATGACGGTAGGTGCATCGGTCATGACATAGCCCTGGGAGCTCGAAGTCCCTTCCACAGGTAGTCAATCCCGGTTACCAGGGTGATGGCGATGACGGCTGCCATCAGCACCCAGTTTGCGACCATAACCCAGGAACCAAGAACGACCCAGGTGGGCACGAGCCACGAAGAGAGGGTCACGGATTGCAGAATCGTCTTAGTTTTCCCACCCCTCGAGGCAGGGATAACTCGGTCTTTCAACATCACGAGGCGGAAAACGGTAATTCCCAGCTCGCGAGCAAGAATCACCGCCACGACCCACCACGGCAACTCACTGACTAAGGCCAGTGCGACCAGTGCGCCTCCTATGAGGACTTTGTCCGCAATCGGATCCAGGATGATGCCTGAATTCGTAATCAAATTACGACGCCGCGCGAGAGCCCCATCCAGGCCATCGGTGGAAATAGCGGCGATAAACAAGACAGCTGCAACCCAGCGCCATGGTCCGTGTTCGCCCCCATCGAGCAGTACTAGCCAGACAAAAACCGGTGCGAGGAGGATGCGAATGACCGTGATGATGTTCGCCATGTTGGCGTTTGAGACCTGGGAATCACCGGCGGCCACCACGCGACCTCGGAAACCACTCGGTGGAGTTGGACGCTTGCCACTGTTCGCCACGACTACTCCCTGCCGGTAAGCCTCCAGGCATCTTCACCAGATTCGCCCTCCACTTCAGGATACCCCTCGGACATTGAGTCAACGGGGTCCTCCGAGTAATGCACAGAGTGGTCAGTGGCTGACTTTGGCGATGGGGTCTCCGGGGCCGGAATCTCGACGGTGATCTGATCTTCCGTTGGTGTTGCCTCTTCGCTACCAGGTTGCGGTGGAGATTCTCCTCGCAGGGTTGCGAGCACACCAGGAAGTTGTTCAGCGGTGACCAACACCTCTCTGGCTTTGGAGCCCTCGGAGGGCCCAACTATCTGCCTGGACTCAAGGAGATCCATGAGTCGTCCTGCCTTGGCAAAGCCCACTCTGAGTTTGCGTTGCAACATGGAGGTCGAACCAAACTGGGTAGACACGACGAGCTCGGCCGCCTGCAGGAGCACCTCAAGGTCGTCGCCGATATCGGAATCGATTACTTTCCCGCCCGAGGCGGCCTCTGCCACATCCGCACGGTACTCAGGATCAGCCTGCTGTTTCACATGTTTCACCACAGCGTGAATTTCAGCTTCAGTTACCCACGCTCCTTGAACCCGACTGGGCTTCGAAGCTCCCTGAGGCAAGAACAGGGCATCCCCCTGGCCGATGAGCTTGTCGGCGCCGGGTTGGTCGAGAATCACTCTCGAGTCCGTCATGCTGGAGACCGCAAATGCGAGTCGGGACGGAATATTGGCTTTGATGAGACCGGTAACCACGTCGACACTCGGCCTCTGGGTCGCGACAACCAGATGGATACCAGACGCTCTGGCTAGCTGAGTGATGCGCACGATGGAATCTTCAACATCCCTCGGCGCAACCATCATGAGATCGGCTAACTCGTCGACCACGACGAGCAAATAAGGATACGGGCGCAAGACCCGCTCACTTCCTGCAGGAAGTTCAATCTTTCCGGCCAGCACCGCCCTGTTGAAATCGTCAACGTGTTTGAACCCGAAACTCTCGAGGTCGTCATAGCGCATTTCCATTTCTTTGACGACCCACTGGAGCGCATCGGCCGCACGCTTGGGGTTGGTAATGATCGGGGTAATCAGGTGAGGCACGCCCTGATAGGCCGCAAGCTCGACCCGCTTCGGGTCGACCAACACCATCCGAACCTCTGCGGGTGTCGCGCGCATCAGAATCGAGGTAATCATCGAGTTGATGAAGCTCGACTTTCCACTACCGGTAGCTCCCGCAACTAGGAGGTGAGGCATCTTGGCGAGGTTGGCAGCGACAAATCCGCCTTCGACGTCTTTGCCCACGCCGATAACCATGGGGTGAACTTCGGACGTCGCCGACGCAGAACCTAAGACGTCCCCGAGGCTCACGATTTCGCGATCAGAATTGGGAATTTCCACCCCAATCGCTGATTTTCCGGGAATCGGCGAAAGGATATTGACTTCGTTGGAGGCCACCGCGTATGCGATGTTTTTTGCCAGCGCCGTAACTCTCTCAACTTTTGTTCCTTGCCCAAGCTCCACTTCGTAGCGAGTGACAGAGGGTCCTCTGGTGAAATCGACGACTTTAGCGTTGACCTCAAACTGCTCGAACACGCTCGTAATCGCGGCAACGACCTGATCGTTGGATTCGCTGCGGGATTTGGGTGGTGTTCCAGGAGCGAGGAGTTTGGGGCTCGGCAGAATGTAGGGGCTGGCTGAGCGAGGGGACGCGGATTTCACCGGTTCCGGCACGTCTGCAGACTCAGTCTGGTCTGCAGGCTCCTCCTGAGCTGCCGTTGCCTGGGCGAGAGCCGCTTCTGCTTTTCGAAGCTGTTCCAGTAGGTCTTCTTGGGACGCTATCTCTCCCGTGTCGTCGTTGACCACACTGACCAGTGGAGAGTCGAAGGCATCCTTCTTCTCTTTCTTGCCTCTTCGCCACCACGGCATGGATTCGGGATTGTCCATGTCAAGCCCCAAGTCACTGAGCGTTCCGAATTCAACCCCAGGTGTCGTGTCAACTTTCTTGGTGCGAACTAAGTCAGCGGGGTCGACGCCAAAGAGGTAGGCATACCCTTCCCGGACTCGCTCCGCAATTCTGGTGGGAGGGGTTTTCGTCATAATCAGCAGGGAGGTCATAACAAATATGACCATGACTGGCCACGCCAAAAACACGGTGGCCCCCGCGATAAAGACGAAAGGTTCGGCGACCACCCAACCCAAAAGCCCCCCAGCTTGAGCGAGCTCGGCAGCGCTGGCCTCCCCCGGCTGAGGGCGACCCAAGGCGAGGTGTGTCATTCCGCTGACCGAGGTCAGCAACAGACCTAAACCAATCCCCACCCGGCCGTTGTCATACACGCTCGAGGGGTGTCGGAATAGCCAACCCGCAAAGACGACGAGAATCACGGGAAGGGCAAAAGCGAGACGCCCGAAAAAGCCTCCCACGGTGAAACTATCGAGTACTTGCGCCCATGTTTGGTTGTAGTTAAACCACTGAACAACGACGCCAACGACAGCGAGGAGAAAGAGAGCAAAAGGGACCCCGTCGCGTCGATCTTCCTTGCTTATTTCTTCTGAGCTGAGAAACCGAAAAGCTGAACCCACGAAGCCGGCCACAGCCTTCCATGCGACGACGACAGGTGATGGTCCCCCGGTCGCTTTGGGGGTGACCACCTCATTCTTCACCACTCGCGTCGGTGAGGCCTGGCGAGGCGCTACTTTCCC
>JBJOIK010000069.1:0-4723 GCA_046047135.1 Actinomycetota bacterium | reverse complement strand
TTGTGCTGGGTCAGGCCTCTCGGGAAATGATAGAACTCGGGATTTCCGTCCCTCGCAACCCGATCAATTTCTGGTCCTCCGGGGTAGGCAAGGCCTAGAACTCTCGCAACCTTGTCAAAGGCCTCTCCAGCCGCATCGTCGATTGTTTCGCCCAAGAGCTCAACATCGTCCACCAGGTTTCTCACCAACAGCAGGGAGGTGTGCCCGCCGGAGACCAAGAGAGCGATAGTGGGGACCTCGAGCCCATCGCCGCCCTCCCCTAAACACTCCACACCGACATGTCCCACGAGGTGGTTCACCGCATACAGCGGAACACCCAAGCTCACAGCCAACGCTTTGGCCGCACCAACACCCACCATGAGTGCTCCCGACAGACCGGGCCCGCTGGTGACAGCGATAGCGTCAATGTCGGAAAGGGCCACCTGAGCTTTGGCGAGGGCGTCCGTGATGACATGAGGCATCGCTTCGAGATGGGCCCTTGCTGCCACCTCAGGAACAACTCCGCCATAGCGAGCATGTTCCTCCATGGAGGAGGCAACATTGTGCGCAAGGAGGGTCGACCCTCTGACGATGCCGACTCCGGTTTCGTCACAGCTGGTCTCGATACCGAGCACAAGTGGCTGAATCATCTCGCATCCCACCCCGGTGCTGAGGGTTCCACACCTTTCTTCATCACAATCGCATCAACACCATCTGGTTGGTAGTAACCGGAACGCCGGTCAATTTCCACAAAACCTTCCGAAACATAGAGCTGCCGTGCAGCCTCGTTATCTGCCCGAACCTCGAGGAAAAGCTCGCTCACCCCTCTCGAACGTGCTTCAACCACCAGTGCGAGGAGAAGTTGCCTGGCGAGTCCCTGTCTTCTGAAAGCGGGGGCAACCGCGATGGTCTGAATATCGCCGTGGTGGGCGTCCTGAAGCGCTGATCTCAGGCCCGCATAACCCGCGAGCTCACCCTCACCCTCATGTCTCACGACCAGGTAATAACTCTCCGGGAACGAGACTTCAGCAACCATAAGTTCTGGTGACCAGGCGTCTTGTCCAAAAATGTTTTTCTCCAGCTCAATCATGGAGGGAAGGTCCTCCAGCTCGGCCCTGGTCAACACAAAGCTCATGGCGCCACCGTGACGTCCGGAGCACGAAGATACTGTGGGGCAGAGGGGTCAAGTGACACCCCCGCAACCACATACTCGCGGCCTACAAGTCCGAGAGCTCCTGCTGAGACAGAGGTAGCTTCGATTCGAGGTAGCCCGCTGAGTTCACCCAATGCTTCATCGAGTTCAGCAGGTGTGCACAATTGTGGGCCCGCCACCCTGCGTTTCACCTCGTTACCCCGATAAACGGAGTACGCGATCTCGCCCCTTCTCGCATCGGTGACCACCACGACATCACCCCTTCCGTGAGCTATGGCGTCATGACTGATGACCGGGATAAGGGGTGTGTTTCTGACTAAAGCAAAAGCTTCTGCCGCGGCCATCCCGACACGAAGGCCAGTGAAGGGACCTGGACCCACACCCATCACCACATGGGTGATGGCGGCAGGTTGACTATCGGCATCGTGGAGCGCCTGCTGAATCAAGACACCAATGTTTTCCGCGTGACCTCTCGGGTCCTCACTCGAGGCCTCCGAGACGACAGTGCCCCCGGAGTTCACCACAGCGACGGCTGTGCCAATGGAAGAATCAACCGCGAGAAACACGAAATTCCTCACTCGCCCCCGTCAAACGATCCATGAGGTCCGAGCTCTCTCCGTGGTGGGCGAGCGTCACAGTTCTCGGCTCATCCTCGTCAAAAGAATCTGCGTCACCGACAGGCCTCTCAACCGTGACCTCCACCCACGAGGGCGATAGTGCGCTGGCAAAAGGGGCTGCCCATTCAGCGAGAACAATGGACCCCGCCGCGTCGATATCGAGCTCATCAAGCTCCGCGAGAGAACCCACCCGATAAGCATCAAGGTGGACCAAAGGAGGCTGAGACGAGTCCGTGCGTTGATGCGTCCTTGCCACGATAAATGTGGGGCTCGACACCGGAGTCTCAACACCCAAGGACTCCCCTATTCCTCTGGATAAGGTGGTTTTCCCCGCACCGAGCTCCCCCGTGAGAACGACGACGTCGCCAGCGTGCAGCACGCTTCCCCACGCTCGACCTAGTCTCTCCATCTCGGCACTGGTCGGAACCACCAGGGTCATCACCGCACAACCTTCGGCACTCTCGGGCCAATGCGGGTCAGGATTTCATAAGGAATGGTGTCTGCCGCATCCGCCCACTCTGTCGCGGTCGGCTCGCCCTGCGAAGGATCCCCCCACAACACAGCCCAATCGCCCTCACGGACCTGTGCATCACCAATATCAACACTGAATTGATCCATCGAGATGCGACCCGAGACTTGGAATCGCTGACCATTAATGGTCAGCGGGCCCCTATTCGAGGCGTGACGAGGAACCCCGTCGGCGTATCCCATTGGGATAAGCGCAAGGCTCGTCTCTCGTGTTGTCCTGTAGGTGTGGCCATAACCCACCCCTAGGCCTGGCGCTACTCGCTTGGTGAGAACCACCTGGGCACTCACTCGCATGGCGGGGGTCAGGCCGAGCTGTTGGTATCGGGGAGTGAGGGGAATTCCATAAGCCGCAATTCCAATCCGCGTCATGTCGTGCGAAAGATCCGGTGATTCACTGGTGCCGATACTCGCTGTCACATGCCGAATGTCAGGTTCTAGGCCGACAACCTGAGCTAGCTGAAGTCCCTGCCGATAGTGTTCTCCCTGCTTCAGGTCTGCTTCTGGAGATGTCCCGCTGAGGTGCGTGAAGATACCCCGCAGACGCAGCGCCCCCGAGTCGACAGCAGCTTTGGTCGCCGTGAAGAGCGTCTCCCACTCCCTCGGATCTGCACCGCTTCGGCCAAGACCGGTATCAATCTTCAGGTGAATATGTGCGGGGACCCCGGCCGAGACCACCTGCTGGAGTTGCGCGAGTGACGAAACCCCCACATCTATGCCTGCCTCCACTGCAGGGGCAAGGTCTTCATCAGGCCCAAAGAGCCACGCCAGAATGGGAGCTGTAATTCCGCTGTGTCGAAGGTGAAGAGCTTCGGTGAGGTCCGCTGTTCCGAGCCACGTCGCCCCTCCCTCCAGTGCTGCGGTGGCGGCCGTGAGGGCTCCGTGCCCATATCCATCGGCTTTCACCACCACCAGAGTGTGCGGAGTTGGGGTCATGGAGCGGATCTTCTCGACGTTTGCCGAAATAGCCGCTGGCCGAATGAGTGCTTCCCTCATCAGCCCTCCATCACCACAAATGCCATCGCCATACCGGCATCATGACTGAGAGAGAGGTGCCACGAGGTGGCTCCTTGTTCCTGTGCTCTCGCGAGGGCACCGCCGTGAAGACTCAACTCCGGAGGCATACCGGGCTCGCCCTGAACCTGAATGTCGTGCCACGAAAAACCGTCGATGTGTCCACCCAACGCCTTGAGAGCGGCTTCTTTCGCGGCGAAACGAGCAGCAAGGCTGGGGACTCCTACACCCTCTCTGGAAAGGTCGGTCTCACCAAAGAGGCGCTCCCTTAGCTTCGGTGTGCGCTCCAGAGCTCGTTGGAAGCGCTCAATATCCACGAGATCCACTCCCACACCCGTCACCATGATGCGAGTCTTGCTACTCCACCGTCACTGACTTGGCCAGATTGCGGGGCTGGTCGATATCAAGACCTTTTGCTCCAGCCAGTTCCATACCAAAAATATGCAGCGGGACAACAGCAAGAAGTGGCTCCATGAAGGAGGATGCGAGAGGAATCGGGATGACCTCATCAGCAAAGGGCAAGACCGCTGCGTCTCCCTTTTCTGCCAGAGCAATCACGCGCGCTCCACGCGCCCGGATCTCCTGAATGTTCGACACCACCTTGCTGTGCAGGGACGAAGGATCCCTGGGGCTCGGGACGATAACGAAGACAATCTGGCCAGGCTCAATCAGCGCAATGGGGCCGTGCTTGAGTTCTCCCGCGGCAAACCCCTCCGCATGAATGTATGCAAGTTCTTTGAGTTTGAGAGCACCCTCGAGTGCTACGGGGTAGCCGACGTGGCGACCCAGATAAAGGACCGACCTGGTATCAGCCATCCACCCGGCGAGCTCACGAATTCGAGAACCGGTTTGCACCATTTCAGCCATCCAGCCCGGAGTCTTCAAAAGAGCCTGCGCCATTTCAGCACGTTCCTCAGAGCCCATTGCCTTCCGCGCGGATGCGAAAGAGAGCGCGAGAAGATAACTGGCAACAATCTGAGCAGAAAACGCTTTGGTCGACGCCACCGCTACTTCCGGACCGGCGTGTGTGTAGAGGGTGGCGTCAGACTCCCGGGGAATCGTTGCGCCTTGGGTATTGCAAATAGAAAGAGTCTTCGCCCCGGACTCGGCCGCGTGACGCACGGCCATCAGGGTGTCCATGGTTTCCCCGGACTGGCTGACGGATACGACGAGAGTGCGACTGTCGATGACCGCGCCGCGGTAGCGAAACTCGTGGGAGAGCTCCACGCTCGCGGGAATACCCGCCCACTTTTCCATCGCGTAAGCGCCCACCATCGCCGCATATGACGCCGTGCCGCACGCGATAAAGATCACCCGGTTGATGTCTGCGTCGTTCACGATTTCAACAATTTCCGGAATGGTGAGAACACCGGCCTCGTCAATCCGGCCACGAAGGGTGGTTGCGACAGCTTCGGGTTGCTCAGAAATCTCTTTC
>JBJOIK010000068.1:0-4738 GCA_046047135.1 Actinomycetota bacterium | reverse complement strand
GCGCCTGAGGGTAGAGGTTCGACGCCAGGGATACTCCTGGACGCAGTCCTATCGAAATGGTGTTCCAGAGTCTCCCTTGGCACAGGGCGGATCTGCTGATACCACGGGCACCACGATTGAATTCTGGCCCAATTCGACCATCTTTGAAACAGTCGAATTCGACTATGAGACCCTTCGAACCCGATTCCAGCAGATGGCGTTTCTCAATAAGGGCCTTCGTATTGATCTAGAAGACCAGCGACCCCAGTCGGCTGGGCGCAAGGACACGTATGAATATGAGCAAGGCTTGGTGGATTACGTCGAATACCTCAACAACGCGAAGAAAACAGAGGTAGTCCACCCCGACATCATTTCGTTTGAGGCAGAAGACAGTGAGCGCACGATTGCTCTCGAAGTGGCGATGCAATGGACTACTGCATATTCGGAGAGCGTTCACACCTACGCCAACACCATCAACACGCATGAGGGCGGCACCCACGAGGAAGGTTTCCGGGCAGCCCTCACCACCCTGGTCAACAAGTACGCCAGGTCAACGGGTCTCTTAAAAGACAAAGACGAGAACCTCACCGGTGATGATGTCCGAGAGGGTCTGACCGCAGTGGTTTCTGTGAAATTGGGGGAGCCCCAGTTCGAGGGTCAAACCAAGACAAAGCTCGGCAACACTGAAGCGAAGTCTTTCGTTCAGAAGGTCACGGGCGAACACCTGGGTGACTGGTTTGAAAGAAACCCTTCTCAGGGTAAAGATGTTGTTCGCAAAGCGGTGCAAGCATCCGCGGCTCGCATCGCAGCGAGGAAAGCGCGCGAGCAAACGCGTCGAAAAGGCTTGCTGGAGTCTGGTGGTATGCCTGGCAAACTGAAGGATTGCCAATCCAAAGACGCAGCAGTGAGTGAAATCTTCTTGGTTGAGGGCGATTCGGCTGGTGGTAGCGCGGTATCTGGGCGCAACCCTGAAACGCAGGCGATTCTGCCGTTACGAGGAAAGATTCTCAACGTTGAAAAAGCTCGCCTGGATCGCGCGTTGAGCAACAATGAAATTCAAGGAATGATCACCGCCTTCGGGGCTGGAATTGGCGAAGATTTTGACGTCGAGAAAGTGCGGTATCACAAGATTGTTTTGATGGCTGATGCTGATGTCGACGGTCAGCACATCACCACTCTGCTTCTGACCCTCCTCTTTCGGTATATGCGCCCTCTTATCGAGCGAGGCTACGTCTATCTGGCCCAACCACCCCTCTACCGCCTCAAGTGGTCCAACGCGGAGCACGAATACGTCTATAGCGATAGGGAAAGAGATGCCCTCATAGAACAGGGCAAAAAAGAGGGGAAGAAGCTTCCTAAAGACAACGCCGTCCAGCGATACAAGGGTCTGGGTGAGATGAATCATCAAGAGCTGTGGGACACCACGATGAACCCGGAAACGAGAACTTTGCTCCAAGTGACACTCGAAGACGCAGCTGTAGCGGACACAGTTTTCAGCACCCTGATGGGGGAAGACGTCGAAGCACGACGAACTTTCATTCAACAAAACGCCCGCGACGTCCGATTCTTGGACATCTAGGACATCACGATGACAGACGACACAATTCAGAACACACCCGCTGACAAGGTCGACCAAGTCGATCTGCAAGTGGAGATGCAGCGCTCTTATCTCGATTATGCAATGAGCGTGATCGTGGGGAGGGCTTTGCCTGATGTGCGAGACGGGTTGAAGCCCGTTCATCGCCGCGTGCTCTATTCCATGTACGACGGCGGCTATCGACCAGATAAGGCCTTCTCCAAGTGCTCGCGCGTGGTGGGGGATGTCATGGGCAAGTTTCACCCCCACGGTGACAGTGCTATTTACGACGCTCTCGTTCGCCTCGTTCAACCCTGGAGCCTTCGTTATCCGTTAGCTGCAGGGCAAGGAAACTTCGGCAGCCCAGGAAATGATGGGGCAGCTGCCCCGAGGTATACCGAAACCAAAATGGCCAATCTCGCGCTAGAAATGGTGCGGGATATCGAAGAAGACACCGTCGACTTCCAAGACAATTACGACGGACGCACTCAAGAGCCGACGATTTTGCCGAGCCGTTTTCCGAACCTTCTGGTCAATGGGTCTGTCGGTATCGCGGTGGGTATGGCAACAAACATCCCTCCACACAACTTGCGCGAAGTCGCTGCTGCTGCTCTGTGGCATTTAGCTAACCCCACCGCCTCAAGAGAGGAACTTCTCGAGGCTTCTATTGCCGCGGTAAAGGGTCCAGACTTCCCGACAGGAGCTCAGATCCTGGGCTCGAAGGGGATACACGACGCTTACCGAACGGGTCGCGGGTCTATCACCATGCGAGCGGTCGTCACCGTGGAGGAAATCCAGGGTCGAACCTGCCTGGTCGTCACGGAGCTGCCCTACCAGGTCAACCCCGACAACCTCGCAATCAAGATTGCGGAGCTCGTCAAAGAAGGAAAGCTGTCGGGGATTGCTGATATCCGGGACGAAACGTCGGGTAGAACAGGGCAACGCCTGGTCATCGTCCTGAAGCGAGACGCCGTAGCCAAGGTTGTGCTCAACAACCTGTACAAGCACACATCCCTTCAGGAGAATTTCGGCGCCAACATGCTGGCGATCGTCGATGGTGTCCCGAGAACCCTGACCCTTGATGGATTCATTACCTACTGGGTGAGTCATCAGATTGACGTCATTGTTCGGCGCACACAGTTCCGCCTCACTAAAGCCGAGGCGGACGCTCATATTCTCCGCGGCTATCTCAAAGCTCTCGATGCACTAGATGATGTCATCGCTCTGATCAGGAAGTCCCCCACGGTTGAAGAGGCTAAAGAGGGGCTTAAGAGACTCCTCGATGTTGACGATGATCAAGCGCTCGCCATTCTCAACCTTCAGCTCAGGCGTCTTGCGGCACTGGAGCGCCAAAAGATTATGGATCAGGCGGCGGAGCTCGAAAAGCTGATTGCCGAATACAAAGCCATTCTTGCCAGCCAAGAGCGCCAACGCTCGATTGTGTCGGAAGAGCTAGAAGAGATCGTTGAGCGCTTCGGGGACGACCGTAGAACTGAAATCCTGCAAGGGTTTGACCCCAGTATGAGCGATGAGGATCTCATCCCCGAGGAAGAGATGGTCATCACTGTAACCCGTGGCGGCTATATCAAGCGCACCAGGAGCGATAACTACCGCAGCCAACACCGGGGAGGCAAAGGGGTCAAGGGGGCCGCTTTGCGGGCAGATGATGTCGTGGAGCACTTCTTCGTCACCACAACACATCGATGGCTCCTCTTCTTCACGAACCTCGGTCGGGTCTATCGGGCTAAGGCATATGAGGTTCAGGAAGCCGGCCGCGATGCAAAAGGGCAACATGTCGCGAACCTCCTTGCTCTTCAACCCGGGGAAGGGATTGCCCAAGTTCTGGATATCGCCAATTACGAAGCCGCCCAGTATCTCGTGTTGGCCACCAAGGGCGGAATGGTCAAGAAGACCGAACTCACCCAGTACGACACCAACCGCCAGGGCGGCATCATCGCCATCAACCTCAAAGAAGACGATGAGGTCGTAGCGGCAAGGCTCGTCAACGAGGGTGATGACATTCTTTTGGTTTCGCGGGCGGGGATGTCACTACGGTTTACCGCCTCGGATCAGAGCCTTCGGCCGATGGGTCGGTCAACGGCCGGCGTGAAAGGCATGCAATTTAGGGGAGAGGACCACCTCCTGTCGGCATCGATCGTGAGTGACCAGGGATATGTCTTTGTTGTGACCGAGGGTGGTTTTGCCAAGCGCACGGGTGTTGATCAATATAGACCTCAACAAAGAGGTGGGCTTGGCATAAAGGTGGCAAAGCTCTCTGAAACGAGGGGGGCTTTGGCTGGCGCGCTCATTGTTGAAGAGGACGATGAGGTCTTGATTGTTCTCGAAAGTGGAAAAGTGGTCCGCTCTTCCGTAGCGGAAGTCCCCGCAAAGGGCAGAGACACTATGGGCGTTGTCTTTGCCAAGCTGGATGACGAAGATAAAGTCCTCGGAGTCGCGCAAAACCAAGAGAGGGATCTCCAAGATTCGGACACCGAGGACAGTAGTAGTGTCGTGGAAGCAGAAGAGACCGTAGGGGAGAAAGAATCCACTGATGAGTGAAATACCCATAGTTCAACCTGAGGCCCCCCGGTCTGCGTCGAGCTCCCGTGCGGTGAAGCAGGTTCGACTGAACCTCGTTTATGTTGACCTGTGGTCTGCCGTGAAGGTGTCTTCGCTTGTGGCAGTGGCCGTCTCTGCGACGGTGTTCTTGGTGACGATCCTGTCGTGGCTCCTTCTTAACACCGTGGGGGTTATTGGAGCCCTGGAGGGAGTCGTGGGAGACATTCTTGGTGAGGGGGGTGGGGCAATCCTGGCCCTTCTGAGCTTCGGTCAGGTGGCGCTGCTGGCGCTTGTCGGAGCGCTCATCAACGTAATCTCACTCACGGTTCTTGGTTCACTGGGGGCGGTGTTGTATAACGCCATAGCCCGTCTCACGGGCGGGCTGACAGTGGGGTTCACCAACACCTAGCCGATTGGTCACCCGCCGCCTATGTGCGCTAATGTCATATGCGGTTTAGGGGCTATAGCTCAGGCGGTTAGAGCGCTTCGCTGATAACGAAGAGGTCCCAGGTTCAAGTCCTGGTAGCCCCACGCACAACTAAACACATGAGGGGCCTTAGCTCAATTGGTAGAGCGCCTGCTTTGCAAGCAGGAGGTCAGGGGTTCGATTCCCCTAGGCTCCAC
>JBJOIK010000067.1:0-4740 GCA_046047135.1 Actinomycetota bacterium | reverse complement strand
CGTCACTGTTGAGCTGTTGGCCGCGGCGAGAATGCATCCTGTCCAATTCGCGGTGAATCCCAACAAGATCATCTATCGGGTGGGACGAATCAAAGGACACCCTGTGTTGGCGGCGTCTCGAACACTGGACCCACGGTTGATGGAGCTCAATGCCGAAGGCGCGCTCAACGGTCATGTCCCGGTGACAGCCATGAATTCTCTTATCGCGCTCGTCCAAGCCCGGATTATTGGGCTGGGACCGGTGGTGATGTCACTCGAAGCGAGTGCATCGGAGGCCACGCTGGTGTGGAATGGGTCGGAGGTCAACCACCAGTGGTCAAAATCGGAGGCTGCTGAGGAGCTCCTTCAAGACATGCTCGGCCCTCAAGCGGGACTCTCTGCCGGCGCATACTTCTCACTCCTGCGCCCCTACAGCGAAGTGCAGATCGCTCGGTACTTTGCCGCCTTGACCGAATATCACCCCGTCATCACAAGCTGTAATAAGGCGTTTCGGCAGGGTGTCGACGATGCGAGATGGTGCGGGGATTGCGACAAGTGTCGCTTCATCTTCCTTATTCTCAGCCCCTTCATCCCCTCGACGTCTCTCACCCGAATGTTTGCCGACAACCTGCTCGATAATCCGGCACAGATCGAGGGATATCGGGCGCTCCTCGGCCTTCACGAGCATCGTCCCTTCGAATGCGTCGGCGAGCAAGCAGAATCGGTGTTGGCACTCACCTGGGCCGCGAACCTCAGCGACTGGCGTAAGACCGCGGTGCTGCAGGCCCTCATTGCCGAAATTCCAGAGCTCGCCGAGCCCCACCCAGAGCTCGAAGATCAGGTGCTCGGTGAGCGAAACAGCCGGATTTGCATGCCAGAACCCTTTGAATCCTTGGGTAGTGTCCTTGCCTAAAGACGCCCTGTCTTTAGCTGACCTTTCCGGTCACACCCCGGTCATCGTCGGAGTGGGTCGCGAAGGTCTCGCCATGGCGAGAAAACTGGCGACCCTTCCCCAACCTCCCCGCGTGATGGCGGTGGATGGCAGCGATGGCGCTCACGCCGAAGCGTTTCGTGAAGAATTCGGTAGTCTTATCGAGCTGTTTGTCGTCGATTCTGACGACCTCCCTCCTGAGCTGAGCCAGGCAACTCTGGCCGTCATGTCACCCGGTATTTCGCCACAGAGCGATTTGCACCGCAGTATCCGAGCACTGGGAATCCCTCTTACATCGGGAAGCGCACTTTTCGTAGCCGACCATCGAGACCATATGGTCGGGGTGACCGGCTCGAAAGGGAAATCAACGACCACCACCCTGATCCACGCTCTCCTCGAGGGATCAGGGGTGAGAGTGGGGCTCGGTGGAAATATGGGTATCCCTCTGCAGGGCCTCGAGGAATCAGATTTCTATGCCGTGGAGCTCTCCAGCTACCAGTGCCACTACCTCGAGGCTTCTCCCGGTGTGGTGGCGCTTACAGCCCTATTCCCCGAGCATCTTGACTGGCATGGTTCGTGTGAGAGTTATTACGCAGACAAACTCAACATCGCAGGACACCAGCCCCGTCGCGTTATCGCTCACGGAGACGACGGCACTCTGCGAGAAGAAATCGTGCGACGCTACCCGGACCTCGCCATCACGTGGGTGGGTTCAGGTCACGAGTGGCACCTCGAGGACGATGGTGAACATTCCTGGTTATGCCGGGGAGATCGGAAACTCTTTCACACCGGTTCTTCAGTGGTTCTTGGTCGACACAACCACCTCAACATGCTCATAGCTGTGGCCACGGCGGATGCCACAGGTCTGCTCGATTACGGTGCACTTGAATCGGTACTGAGCGAATTCAGACCCCTCGCGCATCGGCTGGAGACAATATCTGACCCGTCCGGGATTGTCTTTGTGAATGATTCTCTGGCGACCAACCCTCAGGCTGCTTCCGCGGCGCTCCGATCACTGTCGTCGCCCGGGATGGTCTGGATCGTAGGGGGGCAGGATCGCGGAGTGGACTACCAACCCCTGGTCGCCCAGGTGCTGGAGAGCAAGCCCCGCCACATTCTCGGGATACCTGGCAGTGGAGAAAAACTGATCGGGCTGTTTCGCTCTGCCCTGGAGCAAGCCGGGTCGCTCGGCGAGGTTCACCTGGAATCAGTGGAATCCATGGAGCAGGCGGTGGGGCGTGCCAGAGAACTTGCTCGGCCAGGCGACTATGTACTGCTCTCACCCGCAGCGCCCAGCTTCGGCCAGTACCGTGACTACCAACACCGCGCGGAAGACTTCATCAACTGCATACGAGCCACCAGCATCGAGGAGAGAACATGAGCCGTGAGGATGGCCGGCTGGCCAGTGACTTAAGACCGGTCACCATTGAGAGGAACTGGAGCTCACAGGCAGAAGGCAGTGCGCTGATTTCTTATGGGAACACCACCGTGCTCTGCACCGCCTCTTTCACCCCGGGAGTACCCAGATGGCTCACCGGAAGAGGTCGAGGTTGGGTCACTGCCGAATACGGCATGCTTCCCCGCTCGACCCACGACCGCATGGATCGGGAGTCCGTAAAGGGCAAGATTGGAGGTCGAACCCACGAAATATCCCGGCTCATTGGGCGAAGTCTCCGCGGAATCATTGACCTCACGGCGTTGGGCGAGAACACGGTGGTGATCGACTGCGATGTCTTGAAAGCAGACGGGGGCACGAGGACTGCGGCAATCACTGGTGCCTACGTAGCGCTTGCCGATGCTCTCACGTGGGCGAAAGAAAACGGGCACGTGGCACAGAAGTCCCAGCCCCTGCGAGATTCTGTATCAGCTGTGAGTGTGGGCATTGTCGGAGGAGTCCCGATGGTCGACCTTGCCTACGTCGAAGACGTCGCCGCTGACACTGACATGAACGTGGTGGTGACAGGTCGTGGAGCGTTCGTAGAGGTTCAAGGAACCGCAGAAGGAACACCCTTTGACCGACACGAGCTTGACCGACTACTCGATTTGGCTCTCACCGGGACCACCGAATTAGCCCGCATCCAGCGCGAAGCACTCGGAGCTGAATGACTCTTCGGTTGAGTGTGGGCACAAAGAATGCCCACAAGATCGCAGAACTCGAGCGTATCCTCGCGCCTGAACTACCGGGTCTCGTCCTCACACCATCTTCCGATGAAGCGCCAGAAGAGACCGGACTGTCGTTTTCTGACAACGCGCTCATCAAAGCGCGCTCTGCTTTCGAGGCGGGGGCAGTTCCGAGCATTGCTGACGATTCGGGGATCGCGGTATCAGCATTGGGGGGAGCGCCTGGAATTCACTCAGCCCGTTACGCAGGAACGGGAGAGGATGCCGACAACACCGCTCTGCTTCTGCGGAATATGGCACATCATGTCGATCGCTCCGCGGCGTTTGTATGCGCGGCGGCGTTTGTGTGGGAGGGCGGCGAAGTAGTGGTGGAGCGTCGATGGGAAGGATCCCTTGCGATGGAGCCTGCAGGAGAGGGCGGGTTCGGGTATGACCCCGTTTTTATTCCCGCCGGCCATGCCATCACGGCTGCCCAGATGGCAGCGGACGCTAAGGATCAGCTTTCCCATCGCGGTCAAGCCTTTCGAGCGCTGGCTGTGTCAATCCGAGAAGCTCTTGGGGTCAACGAGGACTCGAACTTAGACTCCTGAGGCGCTATGCTGTTGGGCGCACAGCATGTAAGTGCTGTGACTTCGCGTGTCGATCAAGGTTCACACCCGTCGGTCTCATGACGATCTGCTCCCGCAGGGAGTTGTTGGCGTGAGTGCGGTGGTGGCCTCGGCACCAGGCTCACACAACCGTGTGGGATAAACCGAGAAATAAAGGAGAGCCGTCATGGCTGCCGTCACTATTAGACAACTACTCGACGCGGGTGTTCATTTTGGGCACCAGACCCGTCGCTGGAATCCCAAAGTAAAGCGCTTCATTCTCACCGAGCGCAGTGGAATCCACATCATCGACCTACAGCAGTCGCTGGCCTACATCGATAAGGCTTACGACTTCGTGAAGGAAACTGTCGCCCACGGCGGCACAGTTCTTTTTGTGGGCACTAAGAAGCAGGCCCAGGAAGCCGTGGCTGAGCAAGCGACTCGAGTCGGTCAGCCCTACGTTAACGAGCGCTGGTTGGGTGGTCTGTTGACGAACTTCCAGACCGTATCCAAGCGTTTGGGCAGGATGAAAGAGCTCGAAGAGATCAACTACGAGGACACCACCCAGGGTTACACCAAGAAGGAGCTCTTGCTGAAGAAGCGGGAGCTCACAAAGCTGCAGAAGTCTCTCGGTGGAATCCGTGCCCTCCAAAAAGCTCCCTCCGCCATCTGGGTCATCGACCCGATTCGCGAGCACCTCGCCATCGATGAAGCGAAGAAGCTTGGTATTCCTGTCATTGGAATTCTTGACTCGAACGCAGATCCCGATGACCTGCAGTACCCCATTCCCGGTAACGATGACGCTATTCGTTCCGTCGGGTTGCTCACGAAGATCATCGCGGACGCTGTTGCAGAAGGCCTCATCGAGCGTCACCAGAAGCCAGAAGCTGAAGGCAACGTCTCAGCGGTAGAGCCGCTGGCTGAATGGGAGCGCGAACTGCTCGAGCAGTCCGTGTCTGCTCCAGTTGCAAGCGAGAAGCCTGCCGTGGAGAAGAAACCTGCTGCGAAAAAGCCCGCCGCCGCGAAGCCTGCAGCAGAAAAGAAGCCTGCAGTGCAGAAGAAGCCGGCCGCCAAGCCCGCAGAGAAGAAGCCTGCAGCGGAAAAGAAACCGGCCGCCAAAGC
>JBJOIK010000066.1:0-5172 GCA_046047135.1 Actinomycetota bacterium | reverse complement strand
GCCGCTTTCGGCGCCTTCATTTCTTTGGTCCCCGGAAAGGACGGACTTCTGCATATTTCCGAAGTTCGCAAACTGGCCGGGGGTAAGCGCGTGGACGACGTCGAAGACGTGTTGTCTGTCGGGCAAAAGATTCTGGTGGAGATCACAAAGATTGACGACCGTGGCAAGCTCTCGCTGTCTCCCGTGCTGGCCGAGGGTGAGGGTTCGGCAAGCGAGGCCTCCTCAGACGACGAGTAGTTGTCTCTCACAACGCCCCGGCTGTCCCACGGCATCCGGGGCGTTGTTCCGTTTGATTCAAATAAAACAGTTTCAATGGGGTTGAAGTTCTTATAGCGTACTTTTTTTGCAAAAATATCGAATTACCGATTTTGAAGTGGGCAAAATGGGAATTTTTGGCCCTGATACGCCTCGAGGCTTTCAGGGGCTTTCAGGAAACTTCCAGCTTAAATTGAGTGTTTGTCTAGCAAGAGTCACTCGGCGGGAGTAGCGTGACCCTCGCGAGTCTTGCAACCCGTTGGGGGGCGTGACTGGTGAGAGGAATTATCCTCGTCCACCCGCCGACGGGTCCGTCGCGGCGGCGGGCGGTGAAAAATTACAGACACATGTCAAGGGAGAATCATGGATCTGCTTAGCATTACGCAAGCATTCTTCATGCTCGGATTCGTTGCTATGGCAGCGGGTACCCTCTACTTCGTTTTGGAGAGAGGCGACCTCAAGCCTGAGCACCGCATCACTGCAACTTATGCAGGAGCAATTACCTTCATCGCAGCAATCATGTACTGGATCATGACCGACATCGTCGGATTCTTTGACCAGGCAGCAGGTTCTGCAGACGCAGTTCAGGGCACCATGCCCTACCGCTACATCGACTGGCTTCTCACCACGCCTCTGTTGCTGGTGGAGTTCGGTTTGATTGTGGCGATTGCCGGCGCTGTCACTAAGGGTTTTGTTTCCCGCATCGTGATCGCCGACATCATCATGATCGTCACCGGTTACCTCGGTGAGATCGGAACTGAAGGTGAAATGTCCACCGTCGTGTGGTTCGTCATCTCCAGCGTTGCGTGGTTCTACATCGTCTACGCAGTGTGGCAAGTAAAGACCGACGGTATGCCTGACTACGCTGCTCGCGCAGTGAAGATCATGCGTAACTTCGTGATGCTGGGATGGGCGATTTACCCCATCGGCACTGCAACCGAAGAGTTCATGAAGCTCTCCGGTGCTGACGTGTCCTCGGCCGTCGCCATCGCCGCCATGGTGTACGTCATTGCTGACGTGCTCAACAAGGTCGGCTTCGGTATGGTCGCAGTAAGCGCAGCCAAGAAGGCCTAAGTCCTTCGAAGCACACTGTGGGGTCAGGCGAACGCCTGGCCCCACAGTCGTTGCAGGCGTGTTGTCGTCTAAGAAAGTAGCGCTAGGGTGGGTGCGCTATGTCGCCCGCCATCAGTTTTGATCTCGAGACCCCAGAACTCTCTTTTACTGCCAGTGGTGGAGCACTCGTCTCGAGGACGATTCACCCCAGCGGTCTTCGGATTCTCAGCGAATCGGTTCCCGGAGCCCTGAGTACCTCTATTGGCTTCTGGGTCGCTGTGGGTTCCAGGGATGAAGAGTCAGTCGCCTATGGGTCGACGCACTTCCTCGAGCATCTGTTGTTCAAGGGAACACCCAGGCGCAGCGCCTTAGATATTGCCATCGCCTTCGACCAAGTCGGTGGCGAGCACAACGCCCTTACCGCGAAAGAACACACTTGCTATTACGCCAAGGTTCAAGATCACGACCTGCCGATGGCTATAGAAGTGTTGGCCGATATGGTCGCAGCATCCGTGCTCGATCCGCAGGAATTTGAGATCGAGCGCGGCGTGATTTTGGAAGAACTCGCGATGGCGGATGACGATCCGAGTGATGTTGCTCATGAGCGTCTCACAGAAATTGTGTTGCGCGACCACGCTCTTGGTCGGCCCATCGGAGGGAATCCGGGCACTATCAAAGCCTCCACTCGTGATTCGGTGATGGAGCATTACCGTCGCTACTACCATCCGCACGAACTGGTTGTCACGGCGGCGGGCGCGGTCGATCATGCTCAGCTGGTAGACCACGTCATCCGAGGCCTCGAGCAAGCCGGATGGGATCTCAAGAGCTCTCGGCAACCTGTCCCGAGGCGTTCCCAGACCCTTGCGGCGCTCGACACGTCACCGCAGTCACTGGTTGTATCGCGACCGCTGGAGCAAGCCGTGGTTGCCCTGGCTACGCACGGGCTCAGAGCAACCGACGAGCGCCGTCCGGCACTGTCCATCCTGAGCTCTGTTCTCGGAGGTGGTATGTCTTCCAGGTTGTTCCAGGAGATTCGTGAGCGCAGAGGTTTGGCCTACTCGGTATACAGCTTTGCGAGTTCGTATGCGGATGCGGGAATGTTTGGAATGGCTGCAGGGACTTCGCCCTCTCATGCGGCCGAGGTGGCAAAGCTTATGAAAGCTGAATTAGAAACCATCGCCTCGGACGGTATTACCGCCGATGAGCTGGAGCGAACCAAGGGAAACATCGCGGGGTCATCGGCACTTGCCTTAGAAAGCAGTGATGCCCGCATGATGCGCCTAGGTCGATCCGAAATTTCCACCGCAGAATTTGTGGACCGAGATGAGGCGTTGGCGAGGCTTTCCACGGTGGTCTTGGCCGATATCCAGGCTCTTGCCTCCGAGTTTCTTTCCACACCTCTGTCTGCCGTGGTCGTGGGGGCTGTGAAAGATGGCATAGTGGACGACGTTGTCGGCGGCCCGGTTACCCTCACATCACCTGCCTGACATCTATCGGCAAGGTCGGTGGGGCATACTCATCACCGTCATCAAGGAAGAGGTTTGTTCATGTCACGGTATGTGTACCTGGTTCGCCACGGCGAACAGGTTGACGCCGAATTCGGGCTACCCGAGGGTCCCTTGAGTGACAAAGGCAGGCAACAGGCTTCCTTACTCGCCGATCGCCTGAAGAGCATTTCTTTTGACGCGTCCTTCACGTCGCCGCTGCAACGGGCGATTGAAACAGCAGAGGTGGTGACCACGAGGCTTGGCATCCCGGAAGCAACTCCGAGCGCCCTGTTGATGGACTGCATACCCTCGGGCCCGAGCGCCGATATGCCCGCAGTTTTTGAGCCTTTCTATGGTGGCGTAACAGACGAGCAGATTGCAGCCGGTGAGGCTCAGATGGCGGATGCGCTCGGGGAATGGTTCACCCCTTCCAGAGAAGACCGACATGAACTGCTAATCACCCACAATTTCGTGATTGCCTGGTTTGTAAGGGAGGTATTTGGCGCCAGCCCCTGGCGGTGGATGGGAATCAACCAAGCGAACTGTGGTCTCACGATTATTAGGATTCGCTCCGCGAAACCTCCGGTACTTCTCACTCACAACGATCTGGGTCATCTTCCCCCTGAGATTCGAACGGGATTACCGGACAACCATCCGGTGTAGACCGTGATGGGCTCAGCCCTCCTGCCTAGACTAAGAAGGTGGAATTTCAGGAGGCGAGAGCTCGGGCAGAAGCCCTGACCGAGCGCATTCTCGAGCTGCAAGACGCGTATTACAGTCGGGATGCCCTCCTCGTATCCGATGCCGAGTATGACGAGCTCCTGCGGGAGCTAGGTCAACTCGAAGCTCAGTATCCGCAGCTCCAGGGCGAAGACTCCCCCACCAGAAACGTGGGGGCAGGGCGAGGAGAGCTGTTTACTCCCGTCACCCACGCTGCCCGCATGTTCAGTCTTGACAATGTGTTTAGCGATGACGAAATGCGGGCCTGGGTAGGCAAGGTGACGCAGGCGTCACCAGGTGCAAAGTTTCTGTGCGAGCTCAAAATAGATGGCCTCGCTATCAACCTGCGCTATCGCAACGGAAGGTTGGTGTCGGCTGCAACCCGAGGCGACGGCGTCACGGGGGAAGACGTCACCGAGAACGCACTCATGGTCCCCTCCATTCCCCGTGTCTTGCGAGGGAAGGGACATCCCGAGCTCGTCGAGATTCGTGGTGAGGTCTTTTTCACTCTCGATGCTTTCGAGGCACTAAATCGCAGACAGGCCGCAGCCTCTGACAAAGTATTCGCCAATCCACGAAACGCTGCATCGGGAAGCCTGAGGCAAAAAAGCGAGGGAAAGAGCGAGGCGAAAAGATTGCTCGTGGAGGATCGGCTGGCCGCACTATCCATGACGGTTCATGGGGTGGGCGCGTGGGATTCTCCGCCGGTATCGACCCAAAGTGGGGTGTACGAGGTGTTGCGATCCTGGGGTCTGCCGGTATCAGACCACGTCCGAGTGGTTCAGGATCAGGACGCGCTCCTCGCCTACATTGCTGAGTATGCGCAGCAGCGCCACACCATTACGCACGAGATTGATGGTGTGGTCGTCAAGGTGGACCAGCTCGAGATTCAAAACAATCTGGGTTTCACCTCCCGGGCGCCGCGGTGGGCTATTGCCTACAAATATCCCCCTGAGCAGGTGACCACGAAGCTTCTTGACATTGTGGTGAGTGTGGGCCGAACCGGAAGAGCAACCCCCTACGCCGTGCTGGAGCCGGTGACGGTTGCAGGAAGCGAAGTGGAGCGGGCCACACTACACAATCAAGAAGTCGTCGCACAGAAAGCGGTTCTCATCGGAGACACGGTCGTCATCCGAAAAGCAGGGGATGTCATTCCAGAGATATTGGGCCCCGTAATCGAGCACAGGGATGGCCGTGAGCGTCCCTTTCTGATGCCCTCCCAGTGCCCAGAGTGTGGGGCGTTGCTTGCGCCTGCAAAAGCAGGCGATATCGATCTTCGGTGCCCCAATGCCAGGGGGTGTCCCGCTCAAGTGAGGGGCCGAGTGGAACACATCGGTTCACGGGGTGCTCTGGATATCGAGGGCCTAGGTGAGGTGAGTGCTGCCGCTCTTACCCAACCCCTCGAGCCCTCGATCCCGCCGCTCAAAAGCGAGGCGCGCCTATTTGATCTCACTGTTGAAGAGCTTTTTCCCATCCGAGTCGTGGTGCGAGACGCAGACACAGGGGAGCCCAAGCGAGACCCGGTGACCGGAGAGGTCGTAATCCAGTCTCCATTCCGGCGAAAAAGGCACAAAAGCGATCCGCCCTTTGATGCGACGGCTTCAACATTCGCTGGGGATGAAGAATGGGTGCCCTCCAAAGCGGCCCTCGAGCTCAT
>JBJOIK010000065.1:0-9079 GCA_046047135.1 Actinomycetota bacterium | reverse complement strand
ACAGACGACCTGGATCTTAAAGAGGCCATCGCCAGCGGAAACGTCACCAACATCGCGTCGTGGCTGGATGACCGGGCTGCACACGATATTGCGGAAGAATTCACTCGCCTCGACGCGGTTCAATCTGCGTTGGTCTGGCGATTGCTCTCCAGGGACCGCGCGCTGGAGGTATTTGAGGAGCTCGACGTTCACGAGCAACAGGAGCTTCTCAATGGAATGAGAGACCAGGCATTCCGGGAAATCTTGGAATCGATGGACCCCGATGACCGAGCACGGATGCTTGGTGAAGCACCCGCCACCTTTGCGCATCGGGTTCTCCAGGGTTTGAGCCCCAAAGAGCGTGCCATGACGGCGTCGCTCTTGGGTTATCCAGAGGACTCTGTGGGTCGAGTCATGAGTCCCGAAGTGGTCACGATTCCAGAGTCCACTCCGGTCCCCGAAGTCATAGCGGTGATTAAGCGAAAGGGCAAAGATTCCGACACCATCGACATCTTGGCTGTCGTCGATAAGTCGAGGAAGCTCGTGGGCGTCATGGAGCTCAGCCACGTTGTCATGGCTGATGAGTCACTCACGGCGGGGGAGGTGGCCGATGAGAACGCTCCCGTACTGTCAGTCACCGATGACGCGGAATGGGCGGCCCGACTGGTGCAGGAGACGAACCGGCTTGGGCTCGTGGTCGTTGATTCTGAAAGTCGGGTTCTCGGCGTTCTCACCGTCGATGACGCACTCGAACTCATCGAGGAGGCAGACACGGAGGACGTCGCGAGGCAGGCTGCGACTCTTCCCTCAACGGGTCACTATTTGTCCGCAAGCCCGATTCGGCTGGCAGGACTGCGTGTGGTGTGGCTGCTGATTCTGATTGTTGCCGCCACCTTGACCGTTTCTGTCTTGCAGATTTTTGAGTCCTCTTTGGAAGCCGTGACCTCTCTCGCCCTGTTCATTCCACTCTTGGTGGGAACAGGGGGCAATGTGGGGGCTCAGGCGGCAACGAGTGCGGTGCGGGCCTTGGCAGTGGGTGAGGTGAGGCCCTCCGATGCTTTGCGCGTCGCGTGGCGTGAATCTCGCGTCGGGCTTCTCTTGGGACTTGTCTTAGGAGCCCTTGCCCTTGGTGCGGGGTGGATTGTTGCGGGTGCTCCGGTGGGGATTACGGTCGGTGTATCGGTTGTTCTGGTCTGTGTATGGGCTGCGACAGTGGGAGCCCTGATGCCTCTCATGGCTCGATCACTCAACATTGACCCCGCGGTTATTTCGGCACCCTTGGTGACGACCTTGGTCGATGCCACCGGCCTGGTGATTTATTTCCTCGTCGCTGGAGCTGTGCTCGGTCTCTAGTTGGGGATAAGTCCCGGGGTTCTTCGTTCGCTAGAATTCACGGTTTCTCCGGAGTTTTTTCTGACACGATGGCGCTATGACTCAAATATCTGGCGCGTCGATTGTGATTGTGGGGGCCTCGGGAGGTCTTGGTCGAGAAATTGCAGGGCTTCTCGCAGACAGGGGAGCCCGTTTGGCACTCGCCGGTCGAGACGCCGGGCGTCTTGGCGCTCTCGGCATTGAGGGACTTGTCCTGGAAGGGGATGTGACCACGCCGGGTGTCCCTGCTCAGTGGGTCCAGAGGGTTCTGGATTACCACCAAGGACTCGATGGAGTCATCTATGCGGCAGGTGCAGTGGCCTTTGGACCCGTCACGGAAGTCTCCGACGACGTTATCGAAAGCCTGTGGCAGGTCAACACAAGGGGATGGATGACTCTCCTTCGAGACGCGACGCCCGCGTTGGCCGCCAGTGCGTCTGCCGGTGGTTCACCCTTCGCGGTGACTTTGAGTGGGGTTGTCGCTGAAGCTCCGACAGCCGGAATCGCCGCATATTCGGCGGTCAAAGCGGCGCTTCATGCCTATGGCATCGCTGCCGGGCGTGAGCTTCGCCGAAGCGGGATTCGCCTCCTGGATGCTAGACCCGGGCACACCGAGACTGAGCTTTCTGCGCATCCCTTAGCAGGCGCAGCGCCGGCGTTTCCGGCTGGCCTCTCTCCGGCCGCGGTCGCGCTTCGCATTGTCGAGGCGATTGAGCAAGATGAGAAAGACCTGCCGAGCTCTAGTTTCTAAGCTCTCGACTAGTCTGAAGGGGTTATGACCGACCTCGATGTTGCCTCGCGCATCAGTGCGCTTCGGGGAACCTTTGAGACGATCGAGGCGGTCGTTAACCCCTCTGAGTTGAAGCGCAAGATTGAGGTGCTCTCTGCTGAAGCTTCAGCGCCTGGTTTGTGGGATGACACAGACAGAGCCCAACAGGTCACGAGTGCTTTGAGTCATCGTCAGAGCGAGCTCGCCAGCATCACCGATATGTCACGACGGTTAGATGACCTTGATGTTCTTGTCGATATGGCTAAAGAAGCGGGGGATAGCCAATCGGCAGACGAGGTGTATGCCGAGCTCGATGAGATTGAGCGCATTCTTTCTTCCATGGAGGTCGCCACTCTGTTGGATGGTGAATACGACGCTTTGCCTGCCATCATCACCATTCGCGCGGGCGCAGGTGGTGTCGACGCCGCAGATTTCGCCGAGATGCTGCTTCGCATGTATGTCCGGTGGGCGGAAGCCCACGGACACAAGGTCACCGTTCTGGACACCAGTTACGCAGAAGAGGCCGGAATTAAGAGCGCAACCCTCGAAATTGATGCCCCCCACGCTTTTGGCATCTTGAGTGTTGAAGCAGGTACCCACCGTTTGGTCCGGATGAGCCCCTTCAACTCTGCGGGAAAGAGGCAAACCTCTTTTGCCGCAGTGGAGGTTGTTCCGTTAATGGAAGAGTCCACCGAGATTGAGATTCCCGAGTCTGATATTCGGGTGGACGTGTTTCGATCCTCGGGCCCCGGTGGTCAATCTGTGAACACCACCGATTCCGCGGTCCGCATTACACACCTACCGACCGGAATTGTGGTCAGCTGTCAGAACGAGAAGAGCCAGATTCAAAACCGGGCGGCGGCCATGCGCGTGCTATCGAGCCGCTTATTGCTCCAGCAGCGCGAAGAAGAAGCGGCCAGGAAGAAAGAGCTTGCTGGGGTCATCACCGCGAGTTGGGGAGACCAGATGCGCAGCTATGTTCTCGCTCCCTACCAGATGGTGAAGGATTTGCGCAGCGAGTATGAGGTGAACAACCCGGGCGCCGTGTTTGACGGCGATTTAGACGGATTTCTGCAAGCTGGGATTCGCTGGAGAAAAAGCACCGCAAGAGTGTCGTAAGGGGGCATCTGTAAGCCTCGAATCTAGGCTTGAGGCGCCATGATTCTGTTCGAAGATGTCACCAAAATGTATCGGGGTGCTCCGAAACCGGCCCTCAGTAACGTCAGTATTGATATTGGCGCTGGCGAGTTTGTCTTCCTCGTGGGGGCTTCCGGATCGGGAAAATCGAGTTTTCTCCGGTTGATTTTGAAAGAGGAGCGGCCTAGCTCCGGAAATGTCCACGTGTTGGGGCAAGATCTTCGCCGCATTCCCAGTCGCAAAGTCCCTCTTTTCAGACGAAGCCTTGGTGTTGTTTTCCAAGATTTCCGCCTTCTTCCTCAAAAAACGGTGTTTGATAACGTCGCTTTTTCGTTGCGGGTGATTGGAAAGAGCGCAGGTTTTATTCATGAGGCTGTCCCCGACATTTTGCAGACCGTAGGACTCGCGGCAAAGGCCAAGAACTTCCCTCATGAGCTCTCCGGCGGTGAACAGCAACGAGTCGCTATCGCAAGAGCGGCAGTCAATAAGCCCGCCATCATGCTGGCGGATGAGCCCACTGGAAACCTGGATCCTGCGACGAGTGCAGGAATCATGAATGTCCTCTCAAGGATCAACGCTTCTGGCACCACGGTCATCATGGCCACCCACGACTCCGGCATTGTGAATCAGATGCAGCGTCGTGTGATTGAGATTGCCGGCGGTCGCGTGGTTCGTGATGAACACCAGGGTGGTTATGAGACCAGCGCTATTCCACTGGGTGAGCTCGACACCGCGCCCATTCCCGTGATGACCGATGAGAATTCACTTGTTGACCCGACCCCTCTTCGACCTTCGAGGATTTCGGATCCTGATGATGTCGCCACTCCATTCCCCTGGGAGTTGCGGGCGTGAGACTGGGCTTTGTCCTTCGAGAGGTAGTAACAGGTCTTTCCAGAAACTTCTCGATGGTGGTCTCCATCATCCTGGTGACCTTTATCTCGCTCACCTTTGTCGGCACAGCCATTTTGTTGCAGGCTCAAATCAACCAGATGAAGTCGTGCACTGACTTTTCGACCTTGGGTGGGTGTGACCAGCAGGCAGCGAGCCCTGACCAGAAGCTAGCTATTGAGCAGCGTCTCGAATCTGAGACCCTTGCGCCCTATGTGGAGCGCTTCTACTTCGAGGATCGTGACCAGGCGTATGAAAATTTCCGCGAACAATTCAAAGACAGTGCCGTCGTCGACCTTGTGTCTCCAGACCTATTGCCGGAGACCTTTTGGGTGAACCTGGTGGATCCGGAGCAAAGCGAGTTGGTTTTTGAAGCGATTTCCGGTCTTCCGGGTGTTGAGAGCGTCATAGACCAACGCAGTTATCTTGACCAGATTTTTGCCCTGCTGAACGCCGGAAGCCTCACTGCCGTCGCTGTCGCGTCACTGATGCTGGTGGCTGCGGCCTTGCTCATTGCGACCACTATTCGTTTGAGTGCTTTTTCGAGGCGGCGGGAGCTTGCCATCATGCGTTTGGTGGGAGCCTCTAACCGCTTCATTCAAACTCCTTTTGTGCTCGAAGGAATCGTCGCTGCCACATTGGGTGCTGCTCTAGCGTCGCTGGCCGTGTGGAGCATCGTGCGCTTCTTTGTGCAGGGGTATCTCACCGAGGCGCTCCCGACCACTGTTTTTGTCAATAGCCAGGACGCGTTTGCGACCATGCCTTTCCTGTTTGCGACCGGAATTGGGTTAGCTGTCGTCGCTTCTTACATTTCCATTACCCGGTATTTGCGGGCCTAACCCCTAGGGCTAACGGGAGCCTGACGCTAGACTGTGGGGCTGGTCGAGCGCCCTGAGAGGGCGTTGCTGTGAGCTATCAGAGGAGACGAAGGAGGTGGCACCATGGCGAAAGAAACTGGCGAAAAAGTGGTTGCCACCAATCGCAAGGCGAGGCACGACTATTCGATTGAAGATACTTACGAAGCAGGAATTGTCCTTACTGGAACAGAGGTGAAGTCGCTTCGTCAAGGGCGCGCTTCCCTCGTCGACTCCTACGCCACCATTGATGGCGGCGAGGCATGGTTGGAGGCAGTCCACATCCCTGAATACAACGAGGGGACATGGACAAATCACCCCCCGAGACGTAAACGCAAGCTGCTGTTACACAAGGAGCAGATTGCAAAGCTGTCGCATCGTATTTCTGCCGGCGGATACACCTTGGTTCCCTTGCGCCTGTATTTCTTGGATGGCAAGGCCAAAGTCGAACTGGCCGTGGCGAAGGGAAAGAAGGACTACGACAAGCGTCAAGCGTTGCGCAAGAAGCAGGACGACCGTGAAGCGGCCAGAGCGATTGCGACCAGGAGGCGCTTGGGCGAATAGTGCCCTGAGCAGGCGTAGGCTGGGGGAGGTATGTCACCTTCCTCTCACGCTTCGGGCACTGCCCCGGTCTCGCTCTCTGCTGATGCCACAAGGTGGCGTGCTTACGCTGTCGCTGTTGGCGTTGCGTCTCTGACGATTCTGGATCTAGCGAAAATCAATGTGGCGATTCCCGCAATCAGCACTGTGCTTGGCGCCGGTGCAACTGAAGTGCAGCTCTTGCTCTCGGGCTTCGTCTTGGCTTTTGGATTGTTGCTTGTTCCCTCAGGACGTATTGGTGATCTCTACTCGAGGCGCTTCATGTTCTTGTTGGGCCTTTCTCTATTCACTCTCGCCAGCGTTGCGGGCACCTTCGCCCCCACTATCGAATTACTGATTGCAGCCAGGATTTTTCAGGGCTTTGCTGCGGGCATCTTGATGCCCCAGGTTTTGGGGTTAGTTCAACAACTCTTTCAAGGCCGTGAAAGAGGTCAAGCTTTCGGTGTTTTTGGAGCGGTGATTGGGTTGTCTACCGCTTTCGGTCCGACCTTGGGCGGAATTCTGGTGGGCGTTGGTGGGGATGATGTTGGTTGGCGATTGCTATTCGCCATGAACAT
Organism: Actinomycetota bacterium; assembly: GCA_046047135.1. Lineage (GTDB taxonomy): Bacteria > Actinomycetota > Actinomycetes > Actinomycetales > Microbacteriaceae > Pontimonas. The sequence continues at coordinate 2,924 of JBJOIK010000065.1, read as the reverse complement.
TCCCCTAGGCATTGCGGCTTTTGTGATGGCTTTTCGACTGTTGCCCAGGACGCAAGACAATTCTGGGGCTGTTAAAGATTTTGATTTGGTGGGGACCGCGCTCCTTGGCCTCACCACCTTCTCCCTCATGCTGCCGTTTGTCTTGACCACCGGAACATCAGTCGATGACCCCGCTCGCTGGTGGTGGCTGGCAGTGATGGTGGTGGCACTCTCGGCTTTCATCCTCTGGGAGAAGGCTTATTTGTCTCGAGGAAAAGTAGCCATTATCGATTTTGAGTTGTTCAAGATTTCCACGTTCCGCAATGGAATCTTGATTTCTAGTTTCTATTTCGCGGCACTGCCGGCCACGTTTATTGTCCTCACGCTGTTCCTGCAGCAAGGCCTTGGTTTTTCCCCGGTGGTGGCGGGAATGGTTACCATTCCATTTGCCCTCATTTCCGCGTACACCTCTTATCGAAGCGGCAAGGTTGTGCATCAGCGCGGTAGGCCACTGGTGGTGGTGGGCTTGTTGTCGGTCTTGGCGGGATTTGGGCTCGTTGTGCTCTTTACGTTTACCGTTCCAGACCCCCTGATGCCGTGGGCCGTGGCCGCAGCGATGACGCTCGCCGGAGCAGGGGGAGGCGCGGTGATTTCACCCAACCAAACCCTGATGCTGGAGGACATTCCGGTTTCCCAAGGCGGGCTCGCCGGATCTCTCGCACAGGTGGGTCAGCGTATAGGGACGGCGATTGGCCTTGCTGCGGCGCTTTCTACCTTTTTCTTCGTTTTAGCAGAAGAAGCGACAATGGCACAGAGCGCCCGTTATCACGATGCGTTTGCGATTGCCGCGGTAGTCGTAGTCTCGCTGGTGAGCGCGGCCTTAGTGTTTGCTCTGATGGACACCAGGATGCGCAAAGGTCACCTACCTCTAGCCAGTTCATAGCCAGGGGACCTATAGTGGTGTCTGCCCTCGTGGCATTTGATTCCACTTAATTCCACAGCGCACCACCATGCTTCTCACTGAGAACGTGGACACATGGGGATGATCGGTTTCGACATTGCTTGTGAGTCCACAGAGAAGCGGGCCGAGAATGTAGCGTCAACTCGTTAATGTCCGCTGCACACTATAGGTGCCAATACAAAGCGCACCGACTTCGCTCTCGCTGCCTAAGCAGCAGACAAGTCCGTCAGTCTAAATCTGCCTTCGGTTTAGTTCCTGGCGTCGTGATGGAGGCTTGCTGATGACCTGGGTTTCAGGGGTTCTCAGGACTTTTCACTGAAGCTGGGCCTGTCGCTCTAGGTGCTTGTGACAAAGAGCGGGGTCGAGTAGAACGATTTCATAAGCTACGCCCGTAGAAGGCTGTGGTTCGGAGTAGTGGACCCGGGTTCGATTCCCGGCATCTCCACCCTGGGTGCGCTGTGGAATGAGAATCGTCTAGCGCTGTGCGTCGAGCAAGGACCCAGTCGTCTGGAGTCCAGGGTCGAATGCCACGCAGTAAATGCTGCGATCTCCCTGCGACCAGCTACTCGCTGACGGGTAGTAAAAACGAAATTCGAGCGTCGAATTGGCAAAGGGAATTCCCACGAAATCTCCGAAAGCTGAGGCGCATCGCTCCTGTCCTTCGCTGATGATGCGTTCTTCTCCGGGAAACACTGAGCCTTCCAGCCCCAAGATCGCGTACAGCTCGGAATCGTGAGGTTCTGTGCAAGGAACTTGCGGAACCTCCGCAACGTCAGAACCGAGAGGAATGGACGCATCGTTCAGGCACGCTCCCAACGCAATTCCAAACACATCGAGAGACGGTCCTCCTTCGGTGCTGTCCTGAGGGGAGGGTGCGGTGGTGCTACACCCGGATAGAGCAAGAGTTGCCAGGGTAGCCAAGGCGACAATCTGCTTCATTTCTTCGCCACTAGTGTCAGGACTTCGTCGTGCAGAAGCCGATTAGTCCCCAGCGCACTGGAGTGCCAGATCCCTGGTTCACCATCGAGGGAAGTAAACGAGCCCCCCGCCTCCTCCACGATGGGCAGGAGGGCCGCCATGTCATAGGGCTGCAAGTCAGGCTCGCCCGCAACGTCAAGCTGTCCTTCCGCAACGAGCATGTAAGACCAGAAGTCCCCGATGGCTCGGGAGCGCCATGCGGCCTGTGACAGCGCCATAGCTTGGTCGCCTCGGCCATCCTCTACCCACTGAGCGAGGCTGTTGTAGGAAATGGTGGCGTCGCCCAGTGCGCCGACTGCGCTGACGTGAATGGATTCGGGTGTGGCTTTGTTGCGAGAAGTCCACGCTCCAAGCCCTTTCGCTGCCCACCATCTTTGATTCAGAGCGGGCGCGCTCACCACCCCCACGACGGGGGTCCCGTCGATTGCTAAAGCAATCAGGGTCGCCCAAATCGGCAACCCCCTCAAGAACCCTGCGGTCCCGTCAATCGGGTCAATAATCCACTGCCGACCGGGTTGAGGTCCCGATTCGGCGGAGGTTGACCCGAATTCTTCTCCGAGAAGTGAATCCTGTGGTCTTGAGGCCGAGATTGTGGCTCGAATCACCTCTTCCACCGCCCTATCCGCGTCCGTGACCGGGGTGCGATCGGGTTTCGTGCTGACCACGAGGTCTTGGGCTCTAAAGCGTGGCAAAGATACGAGGTCAGCCTGGGCTGCGACCACACGAGCAAGCGCAAGATCGTCCTGCAGGCTGAAGTCGCTCACCAGATTGAGCGTAGTCGAGAGTCCACAGCTCAGGCCCTAGGAACCTGAATTTTCGGGGCCCTCTTGCAGGGTCGCCATGAGCCTCTGGAGTGATCGAGCTCGAGACTGTTCTTGTTCAGACAATTCACCAGACTCGATAGCTCGATGCAGCGCACATTCGATTGAATCTTCCAGGTGAGAGCACCCTTTCGGACACTCGAGTGTGTAGGCCAGTAGCTCTGGGAATCCTTCAACGATCGAGG
>JBJOIK010000064.1:0-4900 GCA_046047135.1 Actinomycetota bacterium | reverse complement strand
CTCAACGAGTCGGCCACAGGGGCAGCAGTGGTGCCGCGCAGCTCAGCTTGGCGCCTAGCAATTCTGACCTCTTCATCGGCTGTCAGGAGAATGCGGACCTGGGCGTCCGGGGCAACCACCGTGGTGATGTCTCGACCCTCCATGACTATGCCTGGGTTCTTACAGTGGGTGATCACGTCTCGGAAATGACTGACGAGTGCCTCTCGAACCGCGGGATGTTTGGCAACAGCAGAGACGGAACCAGACACTAGTTCTCCGCGAATGGCTTCTGTCACGTCCACACCATCCACCATGAAAGTCTGGGCATCAGGGTTTTCACTCGCGACATAGGACCAAGACTTGATCACTTTCACCACGTCTTCTTCGTTGGTGAGATCTGCTGTGGAATTCAGCGCAGCCCACGCGAGCGCACGGTAAGAGGCGCCAGTGTCGTAATAACTAAATCCCAGCTCCTTCGCGACCGCTTTGGACACGCTCGATTTGCCGCTGCCCGCGGGGCCATCCACGGCAACCACCACTACTCCGCTCATTCGGCTTCTCCCGCAATGCGCCAACCCCCGGCTCGAAGCTGGTCTTCGACCCCCGACACGGATTCCTTCGCGAGTGTGAGCTCAACAAATCCGACCTCAGCACCTGGCGAATGCTCCAGGCGAAGGTCTTCCAAGTTGATACCCCAGTCACCTAGTTGGGTCAAAAGGCTTGCCAGTTGCCCTGGGGTGTCGTCGATGACCACCAACAGTGATCCAAAGGCGCTCGAAACTCCGTGTTTTCCGGGCAAGCGAGAGACCCCCTCGACACCTCTCCCCATCACTTCGGCAAGGGCTTTCCTGGCGCCCGGCTGGGTGAGATCATCGAGAGCCCTCACCGTTTCATCAAGATCGTGGCGCAATTCCTTGAGTTGACGAACCACGGCAGGCGCATTGGCCCCCAAGATTTGGACCCACAAAGCCGGGTCGCTCGCTGCAACCCTGGTGACATCTCGAACACCTCCCCCCGCAAGGCCGAGAGCCTCTGCGCTGGCGTTTACGAGTCGAGTGGCCATCAAGGTTGATACCAACTGCGGTGTGTGGGACATGAGTGCGACAGCATCGTCGTGCTCGGCAGCACTCATGCGAACCGGAATCGCACCGAGGCCAACCACTAGTTGAGATACTTGTGCCACGGCCTCCTCCGTGCCCTCGCAGATAACCCACGGCCTAGCGACGAACAAATCACTTCGCCCCGATACTGCGCCGCCGCGTTCTCTTCCCGCCATCGGATGACTGGGCACGAATCGAGGGGCTAAATCAGCGTGAGCCAAGACCTTTTCCAGCACGCCCTGTTTCACGCTCGCTACGTCCATGACAAGGGAGCCACGGTGAGCCATCAGCTGAGAAATGACAACATCGCCCACGACATCAGGAGGGGTAGCAACAATAATGAGGTCAGGCTCGTCCTCCCCTGACTTGGGGGCTTGTCCGGCACCATAATCCACCGCCAAAGACAAAGCGGAGGGCGACGAGTCTTCGAGAGTGACGTGAACGCCTCGGGCCTTCAGCGCTAAACCCGCGCTGGTGCCTACTAGTCCCGTCCCCACGATATGGACACGAGAAAACGGAACACTACTACTCGTGTTCATGGCGTGACTCCCCTGCTCGTGAGTCGCCCTTGTGGGCCAACGTGAGCAACTCCTTCACCTCAAGAGTACTGAGGTCTCGCCACCTACCTGGCTTGAGGCCCCCCAAGTGAAGCCCACCTACCGCTTTGCGATGAAGAGTAATCACCGGATGCCCTACCGCCTCCATCATGCGCCGGATAATGCGGTTCTTGCCCGAGTGCAACACAATTTCCACAATCGAGGATTCTCGACCCGGTGTCCCCACTATGGATGCCCTGTCAACCCGAGAAACCCCATCCTCGAGCTCCACGCCATCGTGGAGTTGTTGCAGAGCCGCCTTGGTGACCGAACCCCGCACGGTGGCGGTATACACCTTGGAGATATCGAATGAAGGGTGACTAAGACGATGAACCAGATCACCATCGTTGGTCATCAGCAGGAGGCCCGTGGTGTCAGCGTCCAAACGACCGACGTTGACAACTCTCTCGCCTATCTCCTTGACATACTCACTGAGGTCAGGCCGCCCCTGTTCGTCAGCGAGAGTGCTCACCACTCCTCGGGGCTTGTGCACCATGATGTACCGGGTTGAAGCCTTCAGTGGGACAACCTGTCCATCGACACTCACCACATCGGCGTCGGGATCGACTCGCACACCCATCTGGGTTACGACCTTTCCATTGACACGAATACGACCCTCTTGGATCAAGATTTCTGCTCGACGCCTGGAAAAGAGGCCAGCTGCGGATAATACTTTCTGGAGTCTCTGCCGAGGATCCTCCGACTCAGTCGTCATCAGAAAAGCCCTCGCCGCCGTCATCCAGCAACGGCGAGAGTGCGGGTAGATGATCGAGCGATTCGATTCCCAGCTCTTCCAGTAGCACGTCCGTGGTGACGTAGAAGATAGCCCCGGTCTCAGGATCGGTGTGAGATTCCCGGATGAGCCCACGACCAAGAAGGGTGCGAAGTACCGTATCCACGTTGACTGCTCGAATCGACGACACGTGTCCCCTCGTCACGGGTTGTTTATAGGCAATCACGGCCAATGTCTCGAGGGCGGCCTGTGACAGCTTTGCCGGCGCCTGTTCATGGACGACTTTCTGCACCACGTCGTCGTAGGCACTTCTGACATAAATTCGCCAGCCGCCACCCACCTCCCGCAGCTCGAACCCACGTTCGGGACCGTCGGTTTCGCCATCGTAATCGGCCACCAATTCGGCAATAGATCTCTTGACTTCTGCGACCGGCACCCCCAATGCGGTCGCGAGAGCCACCGGACTCTGTGGTTGGTCGGCGACCATAAGGACCGCTTCGAGAGCTCTCGGAAGATTCCCGATTGTGTCCGCTGCCTGCCGAGCGTCCTCAGACATCGACACGCTCCTCGCCTCCCCATTCTTGACCCAGGTGGGCAAGACTGTCCGGACCAAAATCTGACGCAACCCATTGCACAGTGAGTTCCCCCAAAGGTTCGAGTTGCTGGAACGTGACCGCAGACTCCCGGTACAACTCCAAGACGGCTAAGAAGCGAGCTACCACTACTCCTCGCTGTGTCACTCCAGCTATGAGGGAGCGGAAACTGACCGGCCCTCCCCCTTTCAGCAGTGCCACAACCTGAGCCGCCTGCTCACGGATGCTGACCAAGGGGGCGTGCAGGTGGTCTATCCCTACGATCGGAATCTCTTTCGGCGCGAGCGCAAAAGCCGCGAGGGCCTGGAAGTCTTCGAGACTCAGCGTCCACTGAAGCTCAGGGATGGACGAGACGAATTTTTCTTCCAGTCGCACCTGGCGTGGGTGCCGGTGCGATTCCTGCTCGAAATGCTGACTAAACCAGGATGACACTTCTTTGAAGGCTCGGTATTGCAGTAAGCGAGCGAACAGGAGGTCTCTGGCTTCAAGCAATGCGACATCTTCGGCATCGACAAACTCTCCCTGGGGTAGCAGCCCCACAATCTTCATATCCAGCAATGTGGCGGCGACAACTAGAAACTCGCTCGCGGCATCGAGCCCTGCGGTACCTTCCAGCTGCTTCACGTAACTCAAGAACTCGTCGGTGACGGCGCTCAACGAGACATCTGTGATGTCAAGCTCTCGCTTACTAATCAGGGAGAGAAGCAGGTCGAAAGGACCATCAAAATTGGAGAGGGATACCTGAAAACCATCCCCCACCGCATCGCTCTCCAACGGGGAGAGCTCCAGCGTGTTAGGCGATGGAACCACGGGCAATGAGCTCTCTGGCCAATTGGCGATAGGTGTGTGCGCTGGCATGGGAAGGCGCAAATTCTGTAATCGGAACTCCTGCGACCGATGCGTCCGGGAATTTCACCGTTTTACCAATCACGGTATCCATGACCTGATCCCCAAATGCTTCGACAACCCGCTCCATGACCTCTTTGGCGTGGAGGGTCCTCGCGTCATACATTGTCGCGACGATTCCATCGACTCGGATCGCAGGGTTGAGGCGTTCTCTGACTTTGTCGATGGTGTCAATCAATAACGCAACACCCCTGAGCGCGAAGTACTCCGTTTCCAAAGGAATCAGAACACCGTGGGCAGCAGTCAGTGCGTTCACGGTCAGGAGCCCGAGGGATGGCTGGCAGTCAATCAGAACAACGTCGTAATCGTTGAGGACCGGCTTCAAGACCCGCGCAAGAATTTGTTCCCTGGCTACCTCATTGACGAGGTGGACTTCGGCCGCAGAGAGATCAATGTTGGCCGGGATGACGTGGATGCCCTTGACTTTGGTGGGCTGAATAGCCTTACGCACGTCCTTTTCTCGGCCAATAAGGAGGTCATAAACAGTAGTGGTGTCATGGGTGTTCACACCGAGACCCGCTGACAAGGCACCCTGCGGATCAAAATCGACCATCAAGACTGTGCGACCGTATTCAGCTAGTGCCCCACCCAAGCTGATGGTGGTAGTTGTCTTACCGACGCCGCCCTTTTGATTACACAGCGCGATAACCCGCGCTGGACCATGGGTTTTCAAGCGTGGCGGCTCAGGAAATTCGCGCAAAGGGCGTCCCGTAGGGCTCAATTTCTGAGCTGCTTTTGCCATGACAGGAGTCTATAGCGAAGCCCTACTTAGCGCGTGGATGCGCACTCTGATAGACCTCACGAAGCGTATCGATGGTGACTTTCGTGTAAATCTGGGTCGTCGAGACGGACGCGTGACCCAACAGCTCCTGCACAACCCTGATATCAGCACCCCCAGACAACACGTGAGTGGCGAACGAGTGTCGCAACGTATGGGGCGAGATGCGGGCCGAGACTCCCGCACGTTGCGCCGCACGCTGCAAAATGAGCCAG
>JBJOIK010000063.1:0-8217 GCA_046047135.1 Actinomycetota bacterium | reverse complement strand
TGACAGCGTCCGAGGCTGCGACGCTTTCGTTATCCAAGCTCACTCGTCGCCCATCAACGAATGGTTGATGGAACAGCTGATTATGGTGGATGCTCTGAAACGGGCGAGCGCGAAGCGCATCACCGTAGTCGCACCTTTCTACCCCTACGCGAGGCAAGACAAAAAAGGGCGGGGTCGCGAGCCAATCTCCGCCAGGCTGGTGGCGGACCTCTTCAAAGCGGCGGGAGCCAACCGCATTATGAGCGTTGACCTTCATGCAGCCCAGATTCAAGGGTTCTTCGATGGTCCTGTGGACCACCTCTTCGCCATGCCGGTACTTCTGGAGCATTTCCAACAGAAGCTAGACCCGGCCACACTGACCGTGGTCAGCCCCGACATGGGTCGTGTGCGGGTCGCGGATATTTGGAGTGACAAGCTAGGCGCGCCACTGGCCATCATTCACAAACGACGAGACCCTAAAGTTCCCAACCAGGTATCGGTGCACGAGATTGTGGGTGACGTTGAAGGTCGAGTGTGTTTGTTGGTGGACGACCTCATCGACACCGGTCGCACCATTGCGAAAGCTGCCGAAGCTCTCAAATCAAACGGAGCCACCAAGGTTGTGGTGGCAGCCACCCACGCGGTGTTTTCGGATCCCGCGGTGGAGGTTCTGCAGTCAGAGATGATTGATCAGGTTGTCGTGACTGACACCCTCCCTCTGCCGGCGGACAAACACTGGGATCGGCTCACCGTCCTCCCAATCGCCCCCTTGCTGGCCCGCGCCATCAAAGAAGTGTTCGAGGACGGATCCGTGACTTCAATGTTTGATGGAGCGGCCTAACTCCCGGTCAACGGAATAAGCCTCGGCGCACCGGGGATGACCCCCACGTGCGCCACAAAATATTCTTGGCCATCGAACATCACCGCGTAACAGTTCCAGCCAAATAATTCTGCAGGCGCAATTTCGAAGCTCGCCCTGTGTGATGTCGCGCCGGGAGCGTAGTACTCCACCGCTATCTGGCACGCATAGTGGGCGGTTGAAACCTGGGTGGTCCACGTCACCACGAGTCCAGGCATTACCAGGGCAAGAATGGCGACAATCACGACGGCTCGGATGGGCGGTCCGAGTCTTCTTCGAGGTTCATGTTCACCTTCTAGTCTTTCACGCCCGCTATGGTGTGGCCCGTGGCAGGTCTGAAACGGACGCTGGGGCCGCTGGGTGCGGCTGGCATCGGGGTGGCGTCGATGGTCGGAGCAGGCGCATTCTATGTGTGGACTCCAGCGGCACAACTGGCTGGTTCTTTGCTCTGGGTTTCCCTGACGATTGCCGGTGCGGTGGCGCTCCTCAATGCTGTTGTCGTCGCTCAATTGGCCCTCCACAATCCGGTCTCGGGTGGCGCCTATCGATTCGGAGCGAAGTATGTCAACACGACGGCAGGTTTTCTCGCCGGGTGGTTCTTTCTTGTCGGGAAAACAGCTTCTGCCGCAGCGATCGCGGTAATCGCAGCACGATATCTGTATCCCGACAATCCACCCCTCGTCGCAGCGGCACTGATTGCGCTGTTCGCGGTGGCGAACATCTCGGGCATTCGCACGACCGCGGGAATCAGCCTTGCGATTGCAGTGTTGGTAGTGGGCTCCCTCGTCGCAATTCTCAGTGTTGCGCCCTGGAGTGGTGGCGAATCGGAGCAGGCGCAGCTTGGCTCTGGCTGGGGTGTTATTCAAGCGGCGGGACTGATGTTCTTCGCGTTTGCAGGATATGCACGCATGGCGACGCTCGGAGAAGAAGTCAAGAACCCTCGAATAGTTCTGCCGCGGGTTATCGTCGGCACCCTCATCGGTGTTCTGGTCCTGTATGCGCTTATCGGAACCGCTCTGGTGACCAGTCTCGGCGTCGAGCAGGTGGCTACGAGCGGGGCACCGCTAGCAGAACTGGTCCCGCAGGCGTGGACTCCGCTCTTGGTGGGGGCCGCAGCACTAGCGAGCTTGGGATCTCTCGCTGCGGTATTGGCGGGTATGAGTAGGACGGCGATGGCGATGGCGCAGGGGAATGACCTGCCACCTTCCCTCGGTCTGGTCTGGCATAGGACCTCGTCCCCGGCGATTGCGGAGGCGACGATGGCGCTCGGTGCAATCGTGGCTGCCCTGCTTCTTGACCCGATCTGGTTGGTGGGAGCATCGTCTGGTGCAGTGTTGAGCTATTACGCGATCGCCCATGCAGCAGCCATCAAGCAGCCCGAATCCGAGCGAATTCTGCCCGTCATGACCCCGTATATCGGGCTCACCTTGTGTCTGTTCTTGGTCTTCACCCTGCCGTGGTCCTCGATTGCAACAGGAGGCGTCATCCTTCTGCTCGGTCTGGTTCTCCGAGCTCTGAGGAAATAAACCCTGAACCATTAGACGAACCCGGCATCCTCGGCTACGATTACGGGGTACTTCGGCGAGGAAGAGTTGGACACACAATTCTTCGTAATCGACGCGGTGGAGCAGGCTCCTATGTCTCTCCTCACGCCAAGCGTACGAGTTCGAGAAAACGTAAAACACTAGGAGCAACACCATGGTTGATAACCACGTCGCTGCGGACCTCCGCACCTCTTTTGGGAAAGGTGCTGCCAGAAAGCTTCGTGCTTCAGGCCAGATTCCTGCCGTCGTTTACGGGCACGGCACTGACCCCCTTCACGTGGCGCTCCCCGCCCACGAGACAACTCTTATCGCCCGGCGCGCTAACGCGCTGATCGAGTTGAAAATGAAGGACGGCGAACAACTTGTTCTCATCAAGGACATTCAGCGGGACCCGGTCCGCCAAATCATTGAGCACCTCGACCTCGTTATCGTCCGCAAGGGCGAGAAGGTGACCGTGGATATCGCTGTCCACATCGAGGGCGAGCCGATTTCTGGCACCATGGTTCAGCTCGAGCACAACACGGTCAGTGTTGAGGCTGAAGCGACCAACATTCCGGAGAACGTCACGGTGAATGTCGATGGCTTCGAAGAAGGCCGTCAGATTCACGCCTCCGACCTCGTTCTTCCCGCGGGGACCACTCTGATTTCCGCTCCAGAAATGCTCGTTCTGTCTATCCAGCAGCCTCCGAAGGTTGTGGAAGAAGAACCCGTCGCCGCAGCTGAGGCCGGGGCCGAAGCTTCCGGCGAAGGAGCCTCCGAAGAAGCTGGAGATGCTGGCGAGTCCAGCGGTGATGACGCAGGTGGCGAATAACCCTGCCCTGGGGACTTGGTCGAAAGAAGGCTTCCTCCACTGAGGAGTGGCTGATTGTGGGCCTGGGTAATCCAGGCTCGGAGTATGAGAAGACTCGGGTGGCCGCGTGCGCAGAGAGTGCTGGGGTTTCGTTTCAGAAATTCAAGAGCCACGGTGTGATGGCGCAAGTCCGCTCCGGTGAGCGCACCCTTCGCCTCGCAGCACTCTCGAGTTACATGAATCGCTCAGGAGCTCCTGTGCAGGCGATGCTGGCTTTTCATAAAATCCCCGCGACCCAGCTTGTCGTTATTCACGATGATCTGGACCTTCCCGCGGGGGTGGTGAGGCTGAAATTCGGGGGAGGCCATGCCGGCCACAATGGGCTCAAAGATATTGCCCGCGCCCTTGGCACGCTGGATTTCTATCGAATACGGGTGGGTATCGGAAGGTCAGAAGGCAGAGTGCCACCCGCCGACTATGTGCTGCAGCGGTTTAGCGCGCCAGAACAAGCTGGGCTACCTCAGGTCTTGAGGATCGCGTGTGACGCGGTCGAGGCACTGGTGACCGAAGGTCTTGTTGCCGCTCAGCAGAAGATTCACCCTGCTCCCTAGGCGGATGTGTGATCGCACCGGGGCCATAGACTCCTTGGAGTGAGTCTCGCCAGCCTGTCCTCCTATCTGCAGAAGGACCCCAGCACGTCTTTGGCGCTCGACGCCGTTCGTGGAGGCGGAGATATCGCAGCGCCCCCCGGAGCGCTCACCCCCCTGGTCGCCGCCATTCAGGCTGATTCTGCAGTCACCGTGGTGGTGTGTGCAACGGGGCGAGAGTCAGATCAGATGAGAGATGAGCTCCGGTCTCTCGTTCCTTCGACAACGACAGTGTTGGATTTCCCCGCCTGGGAAACCATGCCCCACGAGCGCCTCAGTCCCCATCCTGAAACGGTGGCCAGAAGACGGAGCGCTCTTCGCCAGATTGCGAATCCTGTCGGACGGGCCCCATTGGTCGTGGTTGCCTCCATCAGGGCCCTCGTGCAGCCGGTCAACCCCGAGGTGGCAGATTATGAACCAGCAGAAGCGCGGAGCAAGGATAGCTCGCGAACACTTCAAGGGTGGGTGGACTACTTGGTGCAAGCCGCCTATCAGAGGGTCGACCTGGTCACGAGGCGGGGGGAATTCGCGGTTCGGGGCGGAATCGTGGATGTCTTCCCACCCTTGGCGGAGCACCCGGTCAGGCTCGATTTCTTCGGTTCTGAAATAGAGCAGATCACCTTTTTCTCGGTTGCAGACCAGCGCTCCCTCGGGGAGCCTCTCACGTCAGTTTCGCTGGAGCCTGTTCGGGAAATATTGCTCACGAGAGACGTTCGATCCAGAGCGGCGGAACTCGCTTCCGAATACCCCGGTTTAGAAACCATGTTGGCGAAAGTCGCAGAGGGTATTGCCGTGGAGGGCATGGAGTCACTGCAGCCTCTCTTGGTTCCCAAGCTGGTGTCACCGCTGGAGCTTCTGCCCCTCCAGGCGACGATTGTGGAAGTATCCAGCCAACGGGTGCGGTCGCGGGCCGAAATCCTGCTGGAGACCAATCGAGAATTCCTGGCGGCCGCGTGGGATGCCGCTGGCTTCGGTGACTCTGAAGCGCCTCTCGATATCCGACACGGCTCTTTCATGACCTATGACGAGCTGCGCCAGTCCGCCGGGTCTCACCCGTGGATCTCACTGGACTCTTTGGATACCGGAGATGCGGGTGTTCAGAGACCGGAGATTTCTGCATTGCCCCTCACCAGCGTGGGAGGCGAAGAAGTGTGGGATTTCTTAGCAGCCAGAAGTCAGGCTCAGGATCGCATCCTCGTTGTGGCAGCGGGCCACGGGTTGGTGGAAAGAAGCGCCCACGTTCTGGGGGAGCGCGATATCGCGCACCGAATCGATGAATCGTTGGCTTCAGACCTCACTCCGGGTGTGGTCACCGTCGTCCAAGGGGTTCTGCGGGAAGGCTTCATGCTCAAGAGCTCCGGACTGGTCTGCATCACAGAGAAAGAGCTTTACGGCAAAGCCGTCAGCGCATCACCCAGAACCGGTAGAACCTTGGCCACCAAGCGCACTCGCGTGGTGGATCCCCTGCAGCTGTCTGCAGGAGACTACGTCGTCCACGACACTCATGGAGTCGGTCGCTTTGTGGAATTGGTGTCCAGAGAAATCTCAACCGGTGGCAGGCACGCTATGAAAAGTCAGCGGGAGTTCGTGGTGTTGGAATATGCGCCCAGTAAGCGCGGGGGGCCGCCAGACAAGTTATTTGTTCCCACAGATCAACTCGACCAACTCAGTCACTATGTCGGCAGTGACTCACCGGCGCTCTCCAAGATGGGTGGTTCTGACTGGGCCTCCACCAAAGGCAAAGCGCGCAAAGCAGTCCGAGAGCTCGCCGTCGATCTGGTGAAGCTGTATTCGGCTCGCATGGCGGCCCCTGGCTTTGCATTTTCTCCGGACACTCCCTGGCAGAGGGAATTGGAAGAGGCGTTTCCGTTTGTCGAAACACCTGACCAGTTGACCACTATCGATGAGGTCAAAGCTGACATGGAGCGCCCGATCCCGATGGATCGACTCATCGCAGGGGATGTCGGGTTTGGCAAGACCGAAATTGCGGTTCGAGCAGCGTTTAAGGCAATTCAAGACCAGAAACAGGTGGCCCTGATTGCCCCGACGACACTGCTGGTGAAGCAGCATATGGAAACTTTTCAAGAGCGATACGCGCCATTTCCGATTGTGGTGAAAGCGCTCTCTCGGTTTCAAACCGATGCCGAAGCGAAAGCAGTGGTGGCGGGACTAGCAGACGGCAGTGTCGACATTGTGATTGGAACCCATCGGTTGCTGGGTAAGGGTGTGAAGTTCAAGGATTTGGGTCTCGTCATCGTGGATGAGGAACAACGATTCGGTGTTGAACACAAAGACTCCTTGAAGGCGCTGAAGACAAATGTCGACGTGCTGGCCATGTCAGCCACCCCGATTCCTCGGACCCTGGAAATGGCTGTCACGGGAATTCGTGAGATGTCGACGCTGGCCACTCCGCCCGAGGCTCGCCACCCCATCCTGACCTTTGTCGGGCCGTTTAACGAGCCTCAGGTGGTGGCAGCTATCCGACGCGAGCTCTTGCGCGAGGGGCAGGTCTTTTTTGTCCATAACAGAGTGTCAACCATCAACTCCGTCGCCTCCCGAGTCGCGGAACTCGTTCCCGAAGCTCGTGTCGCTGTTGCTCACGGCCAAATGGGGGAGGCCGACTTGGAGCGTGTGATGGTGGACTTTTGGGAGCGTCGATTTGACGTGTTGGTATCGACCACAATTATTGAAACGGGCCTGGATGTCACTAACGCGAACACGCTGATTGTGGATCGAGCAGAGCGCTACGGCCTCTCACAGCTGCACCAATTGCGCGGTCGTGTTGGTCGTGGTCGAGAGCGAGGCTACGCGTATTTGCTCTATGACCCGGAGCTTCCCATGGGCGAACTAGCGCACGATCGCTTAGCGACACTGGCGTCCACTACGGATCTCGGAGGCGGAACTCGTATCGCGATGAAAGATCTTGAAATGCGAGGAGCAGGCAATCTTTTGGGTGCTGAACAAGCCGGCCATATCCAAGGTGTGGGATTTGACTTGTATTTGCGGATGGTCGGTGAGGCGATTGCACTCTTCCGAGACGATGTGGCTCCAGGGCAAACGGAGCTTCGTTTGGAATTGCCGCTCGATGCCAGAATTCCCAACGATTACATCGATTCAGAGCGGTTGCGACTCGAGATGTACCAGAAGCTCTCTGGAGCCGCGGCTCCCTTAGCGGCAGATGGTGCTGTCGACGAGCTCGTGGAGGAGATGAAAGATCGCTACGGAGACCTACCGTTGCCCGTACAAGCCCTGGTGATGGTGACGAAGCTCCGTCGCCTCGCGATGCTTCGAGGAATTTCCGAAGCGATCGTGATGGGAAACAAATTGCGGGTGGTAGGTCCCCCCATCAAAGATTCCCTGCAGGTGCGGATGGCGCGCTTGTATCCGAAAGCGACCTATATGGCACCGGCGCGAGCGCTGCTCATTCCCCTGCCGGAGGACTATTCAGACCACGCGTTGATTACCTGGGTCGAGGGAGTGATTGAGGCTCTATATCCAGAGCCACCATCGGCCACACCTGGTGACCAGCCCGACCCTGCAGACTAGAGCCATGAGTTCCCATCCGGCCTTCGACCGTCTCGTGGAGACGATGGCTATTCTTCGATCCCCTGAGGGTTGTCCTTGGGATGGAGAACAGACCCATCAGAGCCTGGTTCCCTACATCCTCGAAGAGGTCTTCGAGTTGGTGGAGGCACTGGAGGCTGATGCCACTGCTGATATCAAAGAAGAACTCGGCGATGTCTTGTATCAAATCCTTTTTCACGCCGACATTGCAGCCCACGCCAGCGCTCACCCGTTCACCATTGATGACGTCGCTCAGGCAGTTGATGACAAGATGCGTTCTCGCCACCCCCACGTGTTCGCAGGCGGGGCGGCAAAGACTGTCGACGAGGTGGTCGCGAAGTGGGAGGAGATCAAGCAAGAGCAAAAACAGCACAGGCAGAGCGTTGTTGAGGGCATTCCTGAGAAACTCTCTGCGCTGGCCAGGGCGTCCAGTGTGTTGAAGCGCTCCCGAGATGTCCTGCAGGCGCCCCAGAAACCCTCAGCTGAGTTTTCCACCGAGGAAGAGCTCGGCGAAGTGTTGCTGTCTCTCGTTGCGCAAGCCCGTTCTCAGGGCCTCGATGCGGAGCGAGCCCTCAGGCGTGCCACCCGCGCGCTCGAATTACGGGTGCGGGAGGCTGAAGCCAACGCTCGGGATGGGGTCCAAGGCCCTACCCCCTCTTAGTGACAGAATCGGAGCATGGCTGTGAGTTCCGCGCGGGGGATGCGCGATTTTCTTCCCCGCGATAAAGAGCGCAGGGATGCGCTTCTCGACACCATCGCGTCGACCTATCGTCGTCACGGGTTTGAAACCATCGAAACACCTGCTCTTGAAGACTCTGCGGTGTTGCACTCCGG
>JBJOIK010000062.1:0-4989 GCA_046047135.1 Actinomycetota bacterium | reverse complement strand
CAGGTTGCGCTCAAAATTCTGAAGTCGACTTTGTCCTCAGATCCCACCTTCCGCAACAGATTCCGCCTCGAGGCAATGTCAGCATCAAAAATGTCTCACCCTTCCATCGTCCGCGTATTCGATGCCGGCGACGAAGACAACGGTCCTCCAGGCGAGACCCCTCCTGGAAGCACCACCCCCTACATCGTGATGGAACACGTCGAGGGTGTCCTGCTGAGCTCTTTGATGAGGCAGGGAAAACTCGAGGAACGCCACATTTTGAAAGTGGCAGACGGTGTTCTCACCGCCCTCGAAGTCTCACACAAAGCCGGTATTGTTCATCGCGATATCAAACCGGCGAACATCATGATTACGGAAGACGGCACCGTCAAGGTAATGGATTTTGGTATCGCTCGCGCAGTGAGCGACGCCACGGGGAACCTGGAACAGACAACCTCGATTCTTGGTACCGCCCTCTACATCTCGCCGGAACAAGCTAAGGGTGAAGAACCCGACACCAGGACTGACCTGTATTCACTGGGCGTTGTAATGTATGAACTCCTCGCCGGTCAGCCGCCCTTCACCGCTGAATCCCCCGTCTCAATCGCCTACCAACACATCAGCGATGAACCTCCGAGGCTCAAAGAGATTAACCCCTCAATCTCCGACGACGTCGCTTTGGTCGTTGAGGCGGCCATGAAGAAGGAGCTCCACGAAAGATTCCCCACAGCACAAGCTTTCCGGGCGGCGATTGAGGACATCGCTCAAGGGCGTGCTCCCAAACTTCCGGTGGCTGGGGCGAGAGCGCGAGTAGAACCGGCGGTAACGGGCAGTGTTCCCCAGGCCACGGTCGAACCTGATTACCGCAACAAGGTTGAGGGTTTCGAGATTTTTGAAGCGCGAGGAATCCCCCAGCAGAGTGTGCCCAACCTGGCAATAGCGATGGGTTCGGTGCTCGCTGTCCTTTTCGTCATCGGCATCGTCTTGTGGGTTTTCACACTGAACCCTGCGACGACAGCCACCACCGCTGCCCCGCAAGTGCCCTCGTTGGTCAACCAAACTGAAGGGGTCGCCACACAAACTGTGACCGCGTTGGGCCTGACTCCGCAGGTTGAGTATCTCGCCAGCAGCACTGTTCCGGAGGGTGTCGTCATTGAGACCATCCCCGAAGCGGGAATTCGGATTGCCAAAGGCGAGCCCATTCGCATCATTGTCTCCAGTGGGATCTCGACTTTCGATCTACCCGATGTGCGCAACATCGATGTGGAGGATGCGCGAGCCCAGCTTGAAGAACGTGGTCTGGTCGTTGAGTCCGTCGTCGAGACATACTCGCCTAGCCTCGAGGCAGGAATCGTGATGGCCACCAGTCCGCAGCAGGAAGCACCGGTGAGACCGGGTGATGCCGTCACCATTACGGTCTCAAACGGACTCGTTCTCGTGCCTAACGTCGTGGGTATGACCGTGGGTGAAGCAAACCCCTTCTTGACGGGACCGTCTATGCAGCTCTCAGTGCGACTGGAGTTGGCTACTGATTGTGTCGGCCAGACAGTAAAGAGCCAATCATTGTCACCGGGTGAGCACCCACAACGATCCAGCATCGTGCTGACGTATTGCGGTGCGGTAGAGACCACACCCCCGCCTGCTGGCTAGGGACGTTACACCCGGGGGCTCAGCGTCCTTGCTATCTCGGCCGCACCGGTGAGACCGGTCACTTCGAGCCAGTTACCGATCATGGTGTAGCCACCCTCGGTCATCACAGATTCGGGGTGAAATTGCACCCCGAAGACAGGTGAGCTGCGGTGATTGAGTCCCATAATCACTCCGCCGGTCGTGCGGGCTGTCACAGTGAGCTCGTCCGGGACGGTGCCGTCCACCACAGCCAGAGAGTGATACCTGGTGGCCTGGAATTCGTCAGGAACACCCTGGAACAGGGTGCTTTCATCGTGGGTCACCCGAGAAGTCTTACCGTGCATCAGTTCTTCGGCGTGAGCGACCGTTGCACCAAAAGCTTCGGCAATCGCTTGATGGCCCAAACACACACCCAGGAGAGGAATGCTCTGGGCAACTGCTTCCTTCACTATGGGAATAGAAATACCCGCTTCTGCAGGTGTTCCCGGCCCTGGGGAGACCAAAATTCCGTCATAGCGTGAGACCAACTGGGCGATATCTGCCACATCGACGTCGTCATTGCGAATGACGTCCGTCGTCGCACCGAGCTGATGGAGGTAGCCGTTCAGGGTGTAAACAAAACTGTCGTAATTGTCGACAACGAGAATGTGGGTCATAGGGGATCGTTTCTCACAGGAAGCCTCGCTCAGCCTATCAACCGGGGAATGACCAAAGGCTTGCGAATACTGAGCTCACTTATTGCCGGCTAGACTGTGGGCCATGGCAAAGCAACCTCGAGACCCGGCTTCTACGCGCACCTCCTATCAGGAGAGTGACGACAATCCAGCCTGGTTCAAGCCCATCATGTTTGGGTTGATGCTCCTCGGGCTCGCCTGGATTTTGACCTACTACATCTCGGGTATTGGATGGCCCATCCCCGTTATCGGGGCGTGGAATATTGCCGTGGGATTTGGAATCATGTTCATCGGGTTCCTCATGACCACTCGATGGAAGTAATTTAGGTCACTTTAGTTACAGGCCTGTAATTCTCCCCACTGGGGAGAAGCTGTGGATAACGTCTAGAGCACTAGAGCGAGAACGCTCAGACCGACCAGGGCTCCGGCCACAATCCCAATCGCCGGAGTTTCTGCTCTGATCCCAGAAGATTCGCGGCTGCGCACAAAAATATTGCCCACCACCGCCCCCACAATGAGACCTCCAATATGGGCCTGCCACGAGATGCCGGGGACGATAAACCCCATCACGAGGTTCAACCCCAACACGATCAGCAGCTGTGCGTTGGCACCGCCGAAAGAACGTTGAATCACGAAGAGAGCGCCGAACAGTCCAAAAATGGCACCAGAAGACCCCACGACGGCGGTCGCGGGAGATAACCAAAGCACCGCGACAGAGCCACCGAATCCGGAGAGCAGAAACAACGTGACAAATCTCCCCGGTCCCACCAGCCGCTCGACGAGTGTTCCGAGGACAAACAGCGAATACCCGTTAAAGAGAATGTGAAAAACCGACGAACCGGAGTGGACAAACATGGTGGTGATCATTCGCCACGGTTCGCGAGCAGTCAGCGGAGGCCAGTAGAGGAAAAGCTCTGTGATAAAGCCGCGGGTCACGACCTGGGCTACAAATACGGTCCCAATCACAGCCAAGAGCGCGTAGGTGGCTTGAGGGCGCCCCGCCACCTTCACCGCAGACGTGCCTCGCGCGCCCCACAACCCCGCAATGCCGCGTGGTCGGCCTCCTGAAACACAATCCGGGCACTGATAACCCACCGGAGCCTGAATCTGGCACTCAGGGCAGATAGTGTTCCCGCACCGTTGGCAGAGCACGTAACTCTCTGTTGTGGGGTGGCGATAACAGAAGTCATCGCGGTTGCGGGACGCTCGGGTCACGAGTGAGCAACAATGCTCACGCTGGTGAGCACCACATCTTCTCGAGGACGGTCGCTGCCATCGGTCGAGACGCCCTCGATTGCCTGAACGACCTTCTTGGAATCATCGTCCAACACCACCCCGAAGATGGTGTGGTTTCCCTGTAGCCACGTCGTGGGGGCCGTCGTGATAAAAAACTGGCTGCCGTTGGTGCCCTGGCCGCCGCGCTTTCCGGCATTTGCCATCGCGAGTACGAAAGGCTCTGTGAAATTGAGTTCGGGATGAATCTCGTCGTCAAACTGGTATCCCGGGCCGCCCATTCCGGTTCCCGTGGGGTCACCGCCCTGAATCATAAAACCGGGAATGATGCGGTGGAAAATCACGTCAGAGTACAGAGGTCCCTCCCCGGGTGCGCCGGTGTTGGGATGAGTCCAGGCGCGCTCACCCGTAGCGAGGCCGACGAAATTGTCGACAGTCTTGGGAGCATGATTACCCAGAAGGCCAATCACGATATCGCCGTGGTTAGTGTGCAGAGTTGCGGTATGTGTGTGAAGTGTCATTCCACCATTGTGTCAGCCCCGCCTGAGGCAGAGCCCCACCATCGAGCCCAGCCGCCTCACATGATTTTCTGGCACACTAGTGGCTTGCTTGTTGAAAGGACGTGACACTCATGGATCGGAAGACCCAGAGAGAGCTTGCCCGCCTGTCCCAGGAGGCCCGCAGATTGTGGGAAGAACAGAGGGGTGTCCTTTCCCATGCTCACAACGTTGCAAGGCATGCCTCCCACAGTGCCAGCGATTTTGCCAAGCGGGACCTGATTCCGCGAGCACACGACACGTACCGTGACACGATTGAACCCGTACTCGGACGAATCCCTTGGAGAAAAGTGGAACCCGTGAAGAAGTCTTCTAACCCCCTTGCGTATGTCCTGATGGCGATCGGGACAATCGCTATCGCTCTGGTGGGGTACGCCGCCTGGCAGACCCTCCGAGCCGACGACGACTTGTGGGTGGAAGAGGACGAATAGTCGCTGGAATGTCCGCCTCTTCGCGGGGTTGAGACTGAGTACACTCCGACTATGAA
Organism: Actinomycetota bacterium; assembly: GCA_046047135.1. Taxonomy (GTDB): domain Bacteria; phylum Actinomycetota; class Actinomycetes; order Actinomycetales; family Microbacteriaceae; genus Pontimonas. The sequence continues at coordinate 430 of JBJOIK010000062.1, read as the reverse complement.
TGTTGCGAAGCGGGCTCTTCTCGCGAGCCTCCTCGGCCTCGTTGGGGCCTGGGTCTTCTTCATGTTTGGGGCCTGGTCGGAACTTTTCTTCCAACCCGAATATGACTCGACAGGAGCATGGCTCAACGATGGCCCCATCATTCGCCCTCAAACCTTCCTGCTGTTAGCGGGAATCGCGACCTTCGGCCTTATCTCTCTAGCAAGTTTGCGCACGATCGCGGCAGAAAAGGCCAAGCGAGATGCGCCTGATGGTTTGGTGACCGCAACCTACAGATTCACCAATTTGGCGGTCATCATTTCCCTTGCAGGCGGCGCGATTTACGCTCTGGTGAATTTTGCTAATGCTTTCGACGACCGGCGTGATGGAGATTCTCTGCTGGAAAGGCTCATTGGGGTCTATGTCCCGATTGTCTTAGCCACAGCGCTAGTG
>JBJOIK010000061.1:0-5040 GCA_046047135.1 Actinomycetota bacterium | reverse complement strand
TCCCACTCCAATCCTTTAGCGCCGTGAATGGTGACCACCTGAACGCAACCCTCCTCGGGGGGTTCTTGGCGAGGCGTGAGGTTGTCCCTGCGCTCTGCGTCCTCTAGCCACTGGACAAAACCAAGTGTGCTGGCCTCATCAGTGACGGAGAGATAACTCTGCACGGCATCGTGAAAGGCGTCCCTTGCTGCCTGGGACGAGCGTCTTTGGGGGTTGGCTTCAACCTCAATATCAAGACCGAGCGCAGATTCAATCGCTGGCACGAGGGAGTCCACTTCGCCAAACCGAAGGGTCGCCAGCGACGATAGCGTGCGGTGAAGGTCGACCAGGCGCTCCCTGGCGACCTCCGAGTAGTGGCGCCATTGACTGTGATCTGCTGGCGCACTGGCCATGAAGGTGAGGGCGTCCATGAGGCCCGGGTGGTGAGCTCCCGCGACCGAGCGTTTCATGCGAGTTGCCACCTCCTCCGGCAACGCAACGCCGTGATGATCTCTGCCCTGCAACCATGTCGCCGTCTGCTGCAACGCCTTCACATCCGCTACACCTAACCGCCACCTGGCACCGGTGAGCAGCCGAATGAGTTCCGACTCCGCGGCGGGTTTTGAGAGAACTCGGAGCGTGCACACGATGTCGGCAATAGCGGGGTCATCTAGCAGTCCCCCGATACCTAAGACGTGGACCGGAACTCCTTGCTCGTGCAGTGCGTCAACAAACGCTTTCTGGTGTGATCGTGCGCGAACAATAATCGCCGCGGTGCGAGCGGTGTCCTTATCGGAAAGTTCACTCTTCAACCAGCTCGCCACAACCCGAGCCTCGTCGGCGAGAGTCTCCTCAAAGATCACCGAGACCGGCTCATCGGTCGCCGTTGGGGAGGGAGTCAACGTCTCGACCTCGACTCCCGGCAGTGATCGAAGTGGTTTCGCAATCGTGTTGGCGGCTGCCAAAATTTGGTGGCCGTTTCGCCATGATGTCCGCAAGCTGTATGTCGTGACCGGCGCAAAGTGGGTGACGAAGTCTTGAAGGTTTGAGCTACTCGCCCCTCGCCACCCATAAATGGCCTTGTGAGCATCGCCCACCGCCATCACCGAGTGCCCGGAGAATAATTCCGCCAACAGGGTTGTTTGGGCAACACTGGTGTCCTGATACTCATCGAGAAGTACGACACGATGGCGATCTCTGAGATTCTCGGCAATCCCAGGATGTCCCTGCGCGATCTGTAGCGCGAATGCGATTTGATCAGAAAATTCGAGGACTCCTCTGACCCTTTTCGCCTCCTGAAACTCCTCCACCAACTTCATCAAGGGCAAGAGTGAACCCACCTTGTCGACCCAGTCATCGACCTCTTTGTGAACGCCGCGTCCTCCGACCGGCAGGTCGGCCAAGGTCGAAAACTTGGACACAAAGGCTTCGAGCTGGGAAAACTCGACGCGGTTTTCTTGCAGACGCGAGCTCAACACCCTGACCACTCGAACAAGCTGGGGCAAGGTGATGTCCCATGTGGCGAGCTCTGGTAGTGAACTCTTTTGAATAACAGAGATGGCCAAAGACCAGGCACTGGCTTCAGAAAGCACTCGTGCATCAGGGTCCCTGCCAAGGAGGACCGCGTGGTCGCGGTAGATCCTTGCCCCAAACGAGTTGTAGGTGGAGACGAGGGGGCTCTGGAACTCATCGCTGGAGGCTGCGAGCCCACGCTGGTGCAGCTCGCGCAGGCGCTTGTGAATTCGACCAGCCAATTCCCCTGCGGCTTTTTTGGTGAAAGTCAGCCCGAGAACCTCCTGCGGTGCCACAGCATCATTGGCGACCAGCCACAGGACTCGAAGAGCCATCGTCTCGGTCTTGCCCGATCCCGCTCCCGCGATGACTCGGGCGCTCCCGGTGACCGGTGCTTCGATAATTGCCCGTTGCTCTTCCGTGGGAGCGTATAAACCGAGGGCATCGGTGATCTCCGCAGCGCTACGCATCCGAACACACCGCCCCCACAAAGTGCCAGCGATGCCTCGAGGGAGTACCGGCCGGTCCGTAACTGAGGGGAACACCCGAGAAGTGCGCAGAGTTCATGATGGCGGCCGCTGCCTCAATTCTTTCCATAAAAGCCTGCATTCCGTCCTCACCAAGCGGTGGCTGGGTAGCGAGACGGTAGGTCTTGCCTCTCACTCCCGATTTCACAAACAGCAGCGAGGCTCCTGCCGAGACAGCTTCTTCTCCCACTAGAGGCTTCACCTCATCTGCCAACAGGGCCAATTGATAGGCGGAAAGCTGAGGGTCATCGACGACAGCGCTATCTGTCTTATGGGTTCCGGTCTTAAGATCGACCACCATCACACGGCCATCGGGGGTGCGCTCGATGCGGTCGATGTATCCCGTGATGACGGCGCGCTGGTGGGTGTATTGAAAGCGTTGCTCACTCGCGATAACCTCCCAACCTTCCTGGGCATGGTCGGAGATGTACTCGGCCAGCGCGCTCACCATGGAGCGAGCGAGGCGCCGCTGATACGCCTCTATCCAGCCAGCGTCGAACTCGAGTTCTGTAAACCTCGTTTCCACAGCGCTCCAGAGCGTCTGAGCATCTCCACCGGGGTTGTCCTCCCAGGCCCGGTGGATTAGAGATCCGAGGCCACGCTCGGGTGAAGGGTCATTCTTGGCCACCGTGCCCAGAAACCACTCCAGGGGAGAGCTCTCGAGGGTTGCGAGAGCTGAGGGTGAAATCGGAATTGTCCCTTCCGAATAAAGGGGCTCCTCGGTGCTCGGAGGGGTGAGCCCCCACCAAACCTCTGGGTCTGCCCCCGGCACACCATCCGCGGCGAGGACTGCGAGGTCAGACGCAATCTGAGCAGCTTCAGCCGTGCCCTTGGCAAGCACTAGTTTCTTACGCAATTCACCCACCAGGGCTCGCTCAGACAGGGGTCCCTGAGGGGTGGACTCCAGTCGCTCCGCGAGAGCGTCCACCACAGAAAACAGAGGACTGGGACCTGATTCCTCATCCTCGGTAGCGCACACCACCACCCTCGATTTTGCTCGAGAGATAGCGAGCGCAAACATCCGAAGCTCATCCTCGAGGACGCTACGGCGCTCATCGAGAATTGCCTCGTTGAGATCTCTGTGGGCATAGACCATCCGGTGGGCACCGAGTAGAGATTCTCGAAGCCTCAGATCTGGCCATACCTGGTCTTCCACACCGGACACCACGACCAGGTCGAATTCTCGACCCGCGACCGCGGAGGGTGTTGAGACGGTCACGGCCGGCCATGCGGGTTCGGGGATGATCACATCGTCCGGAATTTCTGCCTCCAGGAGCGCTTCTAAGAAAATGTCGAGACTCTCCCCGGGAGAGCTCTCGGCAAAGTCTGCAGCCTGCCGGAATAGCGCCACGACAGCGTCGAGGGCTCGGTCGGCGGATGCTTGGTGTGAACCGCGGCCAGTAGCGTGGTCTCGCCACAAGGCCGCGGTGCTGCTGTTGTCCCAGATTCGCCACAGAATGTCGCTCACGGGGGTGTGTGAGGGGGCATTCCTGATGTCATCGAGCGTCTCCGCTAGCCGCGAGGCCGCCCCCGCCACCTCCCTCTCCAGCATTGCAAAGCCGCCTCTATGGGCCAGGGCGTCACAGATCATCTGGTCAGCGGGCTGGTGGGGTTCCTCTGCGGAAGCCTGAGCGAGCATCGCAAACCGCAACCGTCTGAGCTCTTGGCCCGTCATAGCCCCATAGAGCCCTGTCAGCGCTGCCACCGCGCTCGCCGGGGTGAGGCTGCGAAGTCCGCGACCGAGAGCGGCGATCTCCACCAGACCTTTCGCAGCAGGCTCATCGAGCAAGGCCATGCCCACCATGGTCGAGCGCGCGGGAATTCCCGCTGTCGCCAATGCCCTGGTGAGAGAAGTGACCCTGCTTCCTCGCCTCGCCACCACGGCGATGTGATCGAGTGGAATGAGATCACGATGATGAGCGTCCCAGACGATTCGCGCAATGTCCGATGCCTCTCGTGAGGCACTCGGCGACAGGATGGTCTGTACAATTCCGTGACCTTCCCCTACCGAAGCCGCCTGACGTTGTGTTCCAGCTCCAGCGGTGCCGATGCGCGAGGTTACGCTCTGAACAAGGGACCTAATTTTCTCTCCGTGCCGATACACCGAGGGAAGGATCGTGGGAGAAACCCCCCACCTGGTTTGCAATTCCATAATTCCGGCAGGTTCACTTCCCCGGAACGTGTTTCCCGCGACATCGGGCTCAGAGACGACCGTGAGACCCATCCCGCGCTCCGCGAGCGCATCAAGTAATTCGAGCCCCGCGAAGCTGAGGTCATGGGCATCATCAACGCAGACATGCGCCAAGGACTCAAATCCCGGAGGCAGAGCCTCTCGCACAATCTGAGTAGCTCTCCTCACGATCTCCGCTGAACCAAAGGCGCCTGGCCTGGCACTGGCCATGACCGCCACGAGTTCATCCCGGAATTGCGCTGCCGCTAACCACTCTGGCTTGGAATGGCGCTCAGCTAATTCCTGTGCCCTCTCGGTGGTGATGCCGTGTTCTGCAGCACGAGCCATCCATTCGCGAAGCTCCGTCCTGAAAGTGGGGGTGGTTCTCACCATGTCGCCGAGTGGTTCCGGCCACCGCGGACCCGACTGGTCATCGATATGACCCTTGAGAAGATCTTCACTATCCCGATCCACCACGCGAGCCTTGACCAGGTCGGGCTCCGCCAGACCGTGGGCTCGATGGTGGGCGCTCACCAGCGCAAAAGCAAAAGCCTGCAGTGATTGTGCGCGGGCTCCCGCCGTTGTTGTGCCCAGCGACAGACCCACCACGTCCCTCACCCGGGAGGCCTGGGAGCGTGAAGGAGTCACAATCATGAGCCGATCAGGACTTATCCCGGACTGGTGAAGCGCCACCAAGCGCCCCACCAGCAGTGTTGTCTTTCCACTACCCGGGGCACCCACCACGAGGGTGCGAGCGTGCGGGGGTAGCTGCGCAATCTGTTCGGGCGGAATAGTCATCTCCCAGGAGGCTAAACCACACAGCTGACGTGTCGTACGCTAGACACCGTGGAT
>JBJOIK010000060.1:0-5059 GCA_046047135.1 Actinomycetota bacterium | reverse complement strand
CATCGGCCAGCGTGGTGTCGTGGTCGAAGCTGCTGTGTTTTTGTTGCGCCCCCGTCACAGCGAGCTCGAGTGCTCGGTCCGCAATTCCCGCATAGACCGCGGAAACCAGCAGCAGGAAGTTCTGAAATATCGCCACGGTAAAGGGATCCTCATTGGATCCCGCGGGTAAACGCCGAACTATGCGATCTGGTGAGACAACGACACCATCGAGATGGGTGGTGTAGCTCTGGGTTGCCCTCATGCCCAGGGTGTCCCAGTCAGGTGTTTGGGACCACCCCTCTTGATCTCGCGTTATGAATCCATGCAGGATGTCGTCTCCTAACCTGCCAAGCACGCTCAACCTGGTCCATGCCGGAGATAACGAGACAAAAATCTTGGTGCCCGAGAAGGCAAACCCGCCCGCAACTTCGGTCACCCTCGTGAGGGAGTCCGAGAGGACACGGTCATTTCCTCGCTCGCTCACACCAAACCCAAAAAGCTCCCCCGCATTTCCGTCTTCGAGAATCCAGGAGAACTCCTGGTGGCCCTTGGCCACCATGTCTCTGGCGACCCCCATCCAGGTCAAATGCATACCAATTCCGAGCGCCGTGGCTGGGGCGTGGGCAGCGAGCCTGCGTTGATCACTCACCATCGCAGTGAGAGTCCGCGGAGCAAGGTACCCGGCCGCACGAAGAACATCCAGATCTTCGCTAAAGAAAGTGTTTGTCGCATCGTACGTGGCAGCGCGCTCCCGGATGCCGAGAAGCATCCCCTCGGTCAACACCGAGGAGGGCGAGCCTGTCGTCGAATTCACGGCCTTAGGTTAGCGTGCGCTCCGGAGTGGCGGCAGGGAAAACAAGCGCTGGGTGCCTCAGTGCTAGGTGAAACTTTTGCCCAATAAAGGGCAAAAACGGCGCGGCAATTCTGGCCCGGACTCTGTCCTGATGCTCGGTGAGTTGAAATTCCACCAGAGCGTCATGCCCGGCATAGGAGATTCCCCGCACCGTTGCCGGAATACCGGACGATGCGGGAACGAGCCATTCGGGTCGAACCACGACCCGAACTGTGTCTCCATTAGTGGGCTCACCACCCCGAGGGCCTTTCAAGGGCGGCTGATTTAGAGAATCAACCCATACTTTCTCAGGAGTTCTTGGGTTTGCGCCAGAGTCGCTAAGTCGGAAAGGTCGAAATCGGCTACGGCGAGATCTGCCAGTACTGGCAACCCCTCGGGCGCTGCAATACCGGGGACGAGCGGATATTCAAAAGTTGTGTCCACAAAGTACTGCTGTGCTTCATCGGATACGAGGAAGGCGATCAGCTCAAGAGCATCCAGATCAAAGCTTTGGGCTGCGAGGAGTCCAGCACCCGTCACATTCACAATCGAGGCGGGATCGCCAGCGTCGGTGAAGTGTAGTTGAGCCCTCATGTTCTCAGCTCCTCGCTCAGAGGCGAGCCGATACCAGTAGTAATGGTTGATCAAACCGAGAGGGATTGTGCCGTCGTTGACAGCTTCCAGGATGGCCACGTTCTTCTCAAAGATTTGGGGGTTATTGATGTTGAGGCCGGATACCCACTGATCCGCGGCGCTTTCGCCTTTCAAAACCCGATACGCGGTAACGAATGACTGGAAGCTTGCATTCCCCGGTGCAACACCGACTTTGCCCGACCACTGTGGTCCCACAATCTCATCAGCGGTGTGAGGAAGCTCCTCCTCGCTCACAACCTCGCTGTCGTACACCACGACCCGAACACGGCCGGTGATGCCAACCCAGCTTCCGTCAAAGGAAGTGTACGCAGGCTCAACGCGCTCAGTTATCTCCGCGGGTAATTCGGCAAACAAACCTTCCTGACTGAGTGCCCCTAAGGCACCTGCATCTTGGGAGAGAAACACAGCAGCGGGGCTATCGGCTCCTTCTTCCAACAACTGAGCCGCCAACTCTGACGTGCCGGCGTATCGAATATCGACAACGATTCCCGTCTTGGTCGTGAAGGAGTCGATGAGCGGCTGGACAAGGCTTTCCTCACGGCCGGAGTACAGAATCACATAATCATCAGACACAGCCTCAACAACTGTTACTTCTGTCGTCTGCGGTGTTGCTACCTCATCAGTGTCTTCGACAGGGACGGCGCAGCTAACAACAAGGAAGCTGGTACCGAGAAGGAGGATGGCACCACGGAGGCGCGCAGATACAGACATGTTTCTCCTTGTGAGACGAAAGGATTCGTGGACGTTCACGACCCTGGGAAGGCAATGAAGTTAGGTTAGCCTCACTTAACTGGTTTGCCAAAAGGCTAGATACTCAGTGCGAGGACAGCTCTTTCAGAACTGCTTCAAGCTGGTCAAGTCCCCAGTCGAGATCTTTCTTTGACACTACAAGGGGCGGCGCCAAACGGATCGTCGAACCGTGGGTGTCTTTGGCGAGCACCCCCTTAGCCATCAAGGCTTCACACACTTCTCTTCCCGTCCCCAGTGTGGGGTCGATATCGATTCCAGCCCACAAACCAACCCCACGCTCAGCGAGAATTCCTTTTCCGATCTGTGCCCTTAATCGCTTGTGCAAATGTTTTCCCAGCCGCTGTGATCTCTTCTGCATGTCACCCTTGCCCAACAACTGCACGACCGCGAGTCCGACCGCGGCAGCAAGGGGGTTTCCACCAAAAGTCGACCCGTGCTGGCCGGGTTTGAGGACGCTCATGGCCTCGGTTTTTCCGACGACTGCGCTCACGGGGACGATACCTCCACCGAGTGCTTTGCCGAGGATATACATGTCAGGCTTAACCTTCTCGTTCTGGCACTGAACGGTGGCCCCGGTGCGGCCGAGTCCTGACTGGATCTCGTCTGCGATCATGAGAACGTTCTTCGCTGTCGTGAGAGCTCGCACTCCCTTGAGATAACCCTTCGGTGGAACAATGATTCCCGCCTCACCCTGGATGGGCTCAATCAGGACGGCAACCACTTCTTTAGTCAGTGCTTTCTCGAGAGCCTCAAGATCTCCGTAGGGAACCGAGACAAAACCTGGGGTGAATGGTCCAAAATCTTTCTTCGATGATTCGTCGGAAGAAAAGCTCACGATGGAGATTGTGCGACCATGAAAATTGTTGTCAGCCACCACAATGGTCGCTTTGTTCGCAGGAACTCCCTTCACGCGATATCCCCAGGCGCGAGCAATCTTGATCGCGCTTTCTACCGCTTCAGCCCCGCTATTCATGGGTAACACCATGTCCATTGAAAGGAGACTTGCTAATTCCCTCGCGAAGAGTCCTAGTTTGTCGTGGTGGAAGGCCCTCGACGTGAGGGTCACTCTCCCCAGCTGTCGTTTGGCTGCACGAACAAGGGTCGGATTTCCGTGACCGAAATTGACTGCTGAATAGGCGGCCAAGCAGTCTAGATACTTTTTTCCCTCAACATCCCACACCCAAGCCCCTTTAGCTTTGGCAGCAACTACGGGAAGCGGGTTGTAATTCCTCGTCAAAGCGCCTTTCTCCATCTCGAGAATGGCCGCAGTGCTGAGGCGTCGGGTCATAGTCTCAACTCTAAAGTGCAGCACTTCACGCCGCCGCCGCCGAGCAACAGCTCGGAAAGATCAACCCCAATGGGGTTGTATCCACGTTCCTTAAGGTCATTCGCAAAGGTCGTCGCTTTCTCGGCAATGACGACGTTGTGTCCATCGCTGAAACTATTGAGCCCCAAATACGCAGCATCTGCTTCCGTGGCGATAATCGCGTCCGGGTAACGATCCCTCAACATCGCGAGGGACTTATCGTCGAAAGCGCTTGGCAGGTACGCAATGGTCTCGGAATCTATGACCGCGAGCGCGGTATCGAGGTGATAGAAACTGGGGTTGACCAGTTGTAAGGACAGGACTTCTCTGCCATACAGTTCTGCGATCTCGGTGTGGCTGGCCGTATCACTTCGAAAACCGGATGCGGCCAGAATGGTGTCTCCGACGAGAAGAAAATCCCCTTCACCCTCGTTGACCTCACGCGGCTGGTGAACATCCAGACCTAAAGAGGCGAACCATTCCATGTAGGCGGGGCCTTCTGGCTGGCGCTCAGGGTGGTGAAACTTAGCGCCATAGGCCACACCATCCAGCACAAATCCGCCGTTAGCGGCATACACCATGTCCGGTAAGCCAGGAAGCGCATCGATGAGATGCACCGTGAAACCAAGGTCTTGGTAAATCTCGTAAAGGCGAGTCCACTGTCGGAGAGCCAGCGACGTATCGGTGGGATCCTCAGGGTGCATCCAAGGATTGATCCGATAACTGACAGTGAAGTGCTCTGGTCGACACATCAGAACTGTCGGTGCGACAGAAGCGTCCGGGGTGCTGTCGGTAAGTCTCGTTGCGTCAAGCGTTGCCGTCATGTCTCGAGTCTCTCACGCACGTAACGATTATTTTGAGAGTCTAAACGCAGATATTCTGCGTTTTTGACCATTCAATATGTGATTTGTTGCGTAGAGTAGGGGTATGGACGCAATTGACCAAAAGATCATCGGGGAGCTTCGTCACAACTCGAGGGCCAACTACGGAGACATTGGAGACATCGTGGGGCTATCCGCCTCAGCCGTGAAACGACGCGTGGACAAAATGGTCCACGAAGGCATTATCCGTGGGTTCACCGTGCTCGTTGACCCAGCTGTAGAAGGGCTCGCGGTCGAAGCGTATGTGGAGCTGTTCTGTCAGGGAACCGTCTCGCCAACAGACTTGCGCAGGATTCTCGCTGGTGTCCCCGAAGTGATCGACGCAGGAACAGTCAGTGGGGACGCCGATGCCATCGTTCACCTGCGAGCAAAAGATATCGGAGCACTGGAAGATGCGCTCGAGCGAGTGCGTATTGCTCCCAACGTGAATCACACCAAGAGCTCAATCGTGCTCTCAAACCTCATTCATCGGCCAAGAGATTAGATCGGCAGGGCACTGAATCGGGGATCGATTGCCCCAAAGCGATGCGCTGTCAGGGAAATAGCCTGCTCCACGACGAATGGCAACATTTCGACGCGCCCAGCCTCCGTGACCTCGCCACCATAGATAGCAACCTCCGGTGCTCCGTCGAACGCAACGGCAAGCGCATCTGCTCG
>JBJOIK010000059.1:0-5077 GCA_046047135.1 Actinomycetota bacterium | reverse complement strand
GCACCAGCAGGGTGTCGATGAGAACACCGATTCCCACGATGATGCCGATCTGGAACAGAGCAATGAGCGGAAGCACACCCAAGACGGCGAAGACTGCCGCGAGCAAAATACCGGCACTGGTAATCACACCACCGGTTGCCCCCAGAGCCTTTACCATCGGGCCCTCGTGGGCTGTTTCTCCTTGCCCGCCATATTCGCCGACTCTTCTCTCGCTCTCGAGACCAAGAAGATGTTGTAGTCAACACCGAGGGCCACAAGGAATAGGAAGCTGTAGAGGAACACGCTGAAATCGAGGCCTGACATTCCAAACACGTTCACAAAGATGAGCCACGCCGCCCCCATTGCCGAGAAGAAGGACAACACCACACTGGTCAACAGCAGGATTGGGGCGAGGAGCGCTCTCAAGAGCAAAACCAACACGATAAACACCAACACCAAGATCATTGGTATGACCAAGAGTTGATCGCGCTCATAAGCCTGTTTGACAGCTAAGCGAGTTGCGTCATCGCCGCCGACCAGCGCATTGGCGCCGGGAACCTCCTGAACGTTCGTGCGGAGGGATTCGATAGCACCAAAGGCCTCTTCGCTGCCACCCTCGGCGTCCAGAACAACATCAATCTGAGAAAGCGTGTCATTCTGATTGACCACCTCTGCGGTTGCCACCAACGGGGACGCAAGGGCTGCCTCTATGACATCGTCAACAAAATCGTTGTTGGCGACAACCTGGGTGGGTGCACTAGCCCCTGCGGGGAAAGCCTCAGCGAGAACCTCGATACCCACCACGGCTTCGGGTTTGACCCTGAATTGCTCGGTTTCCGGAATTCCAATCGTGATACCTGAGGCGCCAACACTCAAGCCCGCGAGCACAGCAACACCGGCCACTGCCACCGTGACAGGCCTCCTGCTCACACCCGTGCCGAGTTTCGCCCACCAACCAGTGTCGGACTTATTAACTCCACCAAAACGGGGAACAAAAGGCCAGAACAAACCACGACCAAACACCACGATGGCTGCCGGCAGTACACCGAGAGCGGCAATCATCGCGACAACAATTCCGCTGGCACACACCAGTCCGAGCGCCCTGTTACCTCCGAGCTCGGCAAAACTCAGGGTCAAGAGGGCAAGCGCAACAGTACCTCCAGAAGCCAGGATTGCAGGTCCCGCCCCCTTCACGGCACGGGCCATAGCCTCGTGCCGATCTTCCACCGCGAGGAGCTCTTCACGATAACGAGCGATGAGGAGTAGCGCGTAGTTTGTTCCCGCACCAAACACCAATACGGACAAAATTCCGGTAATGGAGCCATCCGCCGTGATGTTGAAGAATGCGGCGACGTTACGACCAATTTGGCCGGCCATGCCATCCGCGGTCCCGACCACCGCCAGCGGGACAATCCAGAGTATGGGGCTTCGATACGTCACCAGGAGCAAAACAATCACGATGATGACGGTGGCGAGCAACAGGGTGAAATCAGCACCGGCAAAGACTCCGGAAAGGTCAACCTGGAAACCTTCTGGACCCGTGACATACACCTCGAAGCCATCGGGCATGTCTTCCGCGGCTAGTGCTCGCATTTCAGCAATGCGCTCGGCCCGAGGATCAATGTCGTTAATCTCGTCCATTGGAACAGTCACGACCGCTGTGGTGTTGTCGTCTGAAATGGTCGCGGGAGGAACAAAGGCCTCGCCCATCACCTCAACGTTGGTGAACTCAACGAATCTCTCGTTAACGCCTCCGGTTGGCATCTGAATCATCGGGTCAAACTCGCCTTGCAACCAGACGATGTCGTCATCACTGAACTCACCCGATTCGACGGAATACACGACCACAGCGGCCGTCCCTCCGGCATTGGGCATGTCGGCAAGTGCTTCTTCAACGAGGACGACTTCGGAATCGTCCGGTAACCCAGTAGAAGGTGCGGAATCTGTTTCTTCTGCGGCAAAGACGGTAAAAGCCATCACCGCAAAAATCAGTCCTACGAGGAGTGTGACCCACGCTGACTTGGGTCCGGTAATAAAGCGAATGACTGCGTTCACCGCTCCAAACTAGTGCAGAAACGGTTCCCTGATGTACATCATCAGCAAGAAATGCAAGGCTGTCGAGAGGAGGAGCAGATGAACAGGATCTGGATCGTTTCTATCACTGTTGCCATGAGTGCAGCGTGCTCCGGGCCAGTGGGCAATCCCGCTCCCAGCGAAGACAGCGGAATCTCCGCAGGGGAAATCACGGGACCAACATCGTGCCAGCCCAGCACCGAGGGTGCACTTCGGGACACGATCAGCGCTCAAATTGACGCTTTCGGTGATAAAGACTTTTCCTCTGCCTACCAATTCGCTGCACCCGGTTTTCAAGAGGTGGTCTCGCTCGAGGCATTTGAAGAGATCATCGTGTCCCAATACGCGAGCCTTCTCGACGCCCAGTCGGTCTCCTTCAGTGACTGCGTGGAATTCCCCGGTGCACTCGCCAACACCGTCGTGACGGTGCGCACCAGAAGCGGAGGGGTGAGCACGTATTACTACGAACTCATCGAAACAGACCAAGGTTGGCGAGTGATTGGCGCAGCAGAAATTGCTGCCGTCTCCTCGGATGCGTAGCTAGCCTTGAGGGATGAATCTCCACGAGATTGATACGCCTTTCAGCGTCATCGATCAGACGCGACTTCTCGCGAATGTGGCACGTCATCAAGCGCGCACCCTCACCCAAGGCCTCAACGCTCGACCACACGCTAAGACCCACAAGATTCCGCAACTCGCAGCCCTGCAGTTGGATCACGGTGCGGTGGGAGTGACTCTGGCGACCATCGGGGAGGCTGAAGTGTTTGTGGAGCACGGAATCACCGACATTTTTCTTGCCTACCCTCTCTGGCTCACCCCCTCAAAAGCAGAGCGACTGAAGCGCCTGAGCGAGAGCGCCCGAATCACTATGGGCGTGGATTCACTGGAGTCAATTCGTCAAGCAGCGTCTGTTCTCGGCCAAACCTCGGTTGAGTTTTTGATTGAGGTCGACAGTGGTCATCATCGCAGCGGTATTCAGCCCGAAGAGTGTGTTCCCCTTGCGATAGAACTTGAGAAAAATGGCCTCCGTATGAGGGGAGTCTTCACCTATCCGGGTCACAGCTACCACCCCGAGCGTAAAGACCAGGCATCTTTCGATGAGGTCGAGGCTCTCAGAATTGCGACCGAATCTCTCCTCGATGCCGGATTCGAAGTTCCCGTAAAGAGCGGGGGATCAACGCCATCTGTGGAATCAACATCTGGCTACCTCACAGAGACGAGATCCGGGGTGTACGCCTTGGGAGATGCGCAACAAATTGAATTGGGCACGTCCACTTTTGACACAGTCGCCATGACGGTGGTCTCCACCGTGGTCAGCAGAAGAGGGTCGACCGCGGTCGTCGACGCAGGAAGTAAGGTCCTCGGCGCCGATAGAGCAGCCTGGGCGAGCGGTTACGGGCGAGTTCTCTCATGGCCCGACGCACGCATCGTCGCACTATCTGAACACCACGCGACCATTGAATTTCCAGACCAAGCCCCACGCCTCGGTGAGCTCATTCGCGTCATCCCCAATCATGTGTGCAACGCGATGAATTTGGTGGATGAGGTAGCGCTCATCGAGGACGAACAAGTTATCGAGTGGTGGGAAGTGGCAGCGAGGGGCCGTAACTCTTAGGCCCGAAAAGGTGCGGTGGGTTCCAGTTCGGGTGAGCGGGGAAGGCTCTCTGGCAAGGACCGAGTGAGCTCGCTCACCTCGCCGTGGTTCAAAGGAATTTCGACCGCAGAAATGCTGTCCCTCACGCTCTCCGGTCTCGTTGCCCCGGGGATGGGGATGATCACCGGCGAGTACGCCAGTAGCCACGCCAAGGTGAGTGCTTGAGGGGAGACATTCTTGTCTCGAGCCATCTGGACAAAGCCACCCGCTTCACCGTCAGATATCAGAGACACCTTCTTCGAGCCGCCCAGGGGTGACCACGGTAAGAAGGCAATGTCATGTTCCTCACACACCTCCAGCACATCAAGATCATGGCGGTACAGAGGGCTGAACTCATTCTGCACAGAGACGAGGCCACCCGCAGCAGGAGTGCCTCCGATTTCCAACGCCTTTGCGACCTGTGCAGCGTTGTAGTTGGAAACCCCCACCTCCTTGACAATGCCCCGACTTTTGAGCTCCATCACATTCTCAAACTGGGTTTCAAAAGGGAGAGAAGGATCAAGGCGGTGGTGCTGCCAGAGGTCGATGGAGTCCACTCCTAAACGCTCTCTCGACGCCTCCGCTGCTGCCACGAGATAGTCAAGGCTTCCATTCCGACCCCACTTCTCACCCTCACTGCGCGTAATCCCGCCTTTGGTGGCAATCAGAATCTCGTCTCGACTCGAGGACCGTGCAGACCAGGTCTGCACCGATTCCAGGACAAATTCTTCGTTGTGTCCAAGCTTGTCCCAGGCGGGGGCATAGATATCCGCGGTATCCAGAAGCCTCACGCCAGCGTCGAGCCCCGCGTGTATTCCAGGAATGGCGCTCGATTCCCGAGTCTCTTTTTCCAGCGCTGCACCTCTCGGCCACGACACATTCATGCATCCAAGCCCAATGGGAAAGACGTCCCACGGTCCGAGTTTTCTGTTCTGAGCCATTGCTTTACTGCACCTCCGGTAGCGGCATGATGCCATAGTCACTGGGGTCAGGTAGCTCGATCACGCCCTCATCAACAGAAATCACGGCGGAAGTATTCCAGGGTTCCGGACCATGTTTGAGAACATATCCGGGCACAATCCACGCCCTGAATTGAGCGTCCCACACCAACAGGAGTGCGACTTCGGAATCCTCCACTCGAATCTCAATGAATGAACCAGGATCCGGAATAGGTTCGCTGGCCGACACATCGTCATGGAATATCTCATCAAAGCCCGAGTGATAAGCGGGTGGTGGTGTTCCCCACCACTGTCCTGATTCCAAGCGACTTATGGCTTGAAGTGGGCTAATGGTGGAAAAAGTTCCTCGGGATACGGCGGTTGCAGCGTGACCGGAAACTGATGCCAGAATGGGCCCTGGAGCCCAGAATGCGCTCCATTCGAGGGCAGTGTC
>JBJOIK010000058.1:0-5111 GCA_046047135.1 Actinomycetota bacterium | reverse complement strand
CAACGATCTCGATGCGAAGGGTCGAGCTCGGGCCTTACGCGTCGCGAGGGAGCGATACTTCGTTTACAAGAGAGAGGGTTTGCCATGCAGGGTGTGCGGCGCCCACATCCAGATGGCTCTCATGGCCACTCGTAAGCTGTACTTCTGCCCCCAGTGTCAAATTCTTGGGAAGGATGGGACGTGATTCTCACCCGTGCTAGACGTTGGGGATCGCCTCAGAGCGAGTTAGTGGATCTCGTCCTCGAGGGCGGCACGATTGCCCAGATTGTGCCCTCGGGAACAGCGGCTGTGAGGGACCACGAGGTCATCGACCTCGAAGAGCGGACGGTGGTGCCGGGGTTGTGGGACGAACACGTGCACTTCACCCTGTGGGCTCAACATCGTAGGCGGGTGTCCTTGGTGGGAGCATCGTCAGCAGCGGAGGCTGCGGCGATTATGGGAGAAGCGGTCAAGGCGAACTCCGAGAGTTCAATGCCTGATCCGATAGTGGTGGGAGCGGGCTATCGGGATGGTCTCTGGAGTGATGAAAAATCGACGGCTGTTCTGGATGCCGTCACCGGCGACACCCCCGTGATCCTCATCGCAGTGGATGTGCATTCGGCCTGGGTGAATAGCGCAACTCTGCGACACTTTGGCATTTCGGGCCACGATCAAGACGGGGTTATGTCGGAGAGGGAATGGTTCGATCTGGCTCGGCGAGCCAATGATGTCGACACTCACCTCCTGGATTCTTGGGCACTAGATGCGGCAGCAGCTGCTGCGAGTCGTGGGGTTGTAGGCATCGTCGACCTCGAAATGCGATACAACTCACTTGACTGGGCACGAAGAGCGCATTCGGTGACTGGGCGATATCCGCTCACAGTGGAGTCCGGGGTTTACCCCGATGACCTCGATCGTGCCATTGCCGAGGGGCTTCGGAGCGGCCAGGAGATTGCGCCCGGAATTGTGGTTGGTCCTTTCAAAATCATCACAGACGGTTCCCTCAATACCCGGAGCGCGCACTGCGTGGAGCCGTATCTGGGAGTTGCGGGTGACCAGCGGGGTGCTATGAATTTTCCGCCACCCGAGATTGAACAGGTCCTGTGCAAGGCCCAGGAGGCTGGTTTTTGGCTCGCGGTTCACGCCATCGGAGATGAGGCCAACCGAATCATTTTGGACATCTTTGAGAAACACCAACTTCGGGGTCGAATCGAACATGCGCAGTTGGTACGGGAAGAGGATTTCACCCGATTTAGCGCGCTAGCGGTGACGGCAAGTGTTCAACCCGAGCACGCCGTGGATGATCGGGACGTCACCGATGTCTACTGGGCTGATCGAACTGAAAGAGCGTTTGCGCTGCGACGATTGGTCGACTCAGGTGCTCGTTTAGTTTTCGGCTCTGATGCGCCGGTGTCTCCGCTGGATCCCTGGGTCGGTATTGCTGCCGCTGTCACCCGCACTCGTGACGGCAGAGCCCCCTGGCACCACGAGCAGGCCCTCAACCTCGAAGAAGCGATTCGCTTCTCGACAAGGAGTGCGCTCGAGGTGGGAGAGCCTGCCGATATTGCGGTGCTCGATGCAGATCCAACCTGGCTTGTCGAGGCCTTTTCTGCAGATCCCGCAAAAGCAAGCGATGCTCTTCGAGCGATGCCCGTGGCGCTTACTCTCTCGTCCGGAGTCATTACTCACAATGCGATGTGAGGAGGTCGTGGAGGGGATGACGGGAATCGAACCCGCACCATCAGTTTGGAAGACTGAGGCTCTACCATTGAGCTACATCCCCAGAGGGTGATACCAATCCTCGATGCTACTGCATGCGGAGACTCAGGAACTCTCTCGGACGGTATTTCCAGCTAGACTTCCAGAGGTTATTCGCCGGGTCTACACACACTGTGCCACGATGGTGAATCGCTGTGGCCATCGGGGCGTAGCTCAGTTTGGTAGAGCGCCCGCTTTGGGAGCGGGAGGTCGCAGGTTCGAATCCTGTCGCCCCGACGGAGAAAAAAACACACACAATTTGGAGAGAGCGCTGTGCCCACCACTACAAAAGAATCCTTGAGCCCGACACGCGTGCGTCTGAGTATCACCGTCACCCCAGAGGAGCTCAAGCCAAGCCTTGATCACGCTTACCAGCACATCGCGGAACAGGTTCAAATCCCAGGTTTTCGCAAAGGCAAGGTTCCGCCTCCCCTCATCGACCAACGAGTTGGCCGCAGCGAAGTTCTGAACCACGCCGTCAGCGAAGGGCTCGATCGGTTTTTTCAGATTGCTGTCGCTGAGGAGAAAATCCGAACCCTCGGCCGCCCCGAGGCCGATGTGACCCAGTGGCCAAGCGACAAGGATTTCTCTGGTGATCTTGTCGTCACGGTTGAGGTCGATGTTCGGCCAGATTTCGAACTTCCAAAGTTTGATAAGTATTCCCTCGAAGTAGAGCCCAACATCGTGACTCAGGGCGATGTGGATGATGAGCTCGATGCCCTTCGCGCCCGATTCGGAAACCTGGTCACCGTCGACCGACCCGCCACGAAGGGCGATTTCGTACAAATCGATTTGGTGGCAAAAATTGGCGATACGACCATCGATTCCGCTTCATCCATCAGCTATGAGTTGGGCTCTGGGAACCTCATCGATGGATTGGATGACGCTGTAGATACCCTCACCGCAGGGGAGACCACCACTTTCGAATCCACGTTGCTCGGTGGCGATCGTGCCGGTGAGAAAGCACTCATCGAGGTCACTGTCTTGAGTGTGAAGGAGCGCGAGCTTCCAGAGGCGGATGATGATTTTGCGCAGATTGCAAGCCAGTTCGACACGATTGCGGAACTGCGCGACGACATCAAGGCACAAGTTCAACGGCGTGGGGTCTTCCGCCAAGCGCAGCAGGCGAGAGACAAGCTGGTGGAAAAACTAGTTGCCGATGTTGCGATGCCCCTCCCACAAGGAGTGGTGGATGCCGAGGTGCACCGTCACTTGGAGCAGGAGGGTCGGCTCGAGGACGACAAGCACCGTGCGGAAGTTGTGGAATCGACCGAGAAATCATTGCGCACCCAGCTGGTGCTGGACGCTCTGGTGGAGTCCCTCGAAGTCCAGGTTTCTCAGGATGAGCTCACCCAGTATTTGATTCAGTCGGCGAGCCAATACGGGATGGAGCCCAGTGAGTTCATCAAGACGGTCGATTCGAATGGGCAGATTCCTTCCATGGTGGGTGAAGTGGCCCGTTCGAAGTCTCTGTCCGTGGCGCTGACGAAGGTGAGCGTGAAAGACACTGCGGGTAAGAAAGTTGACCTCAGTGAATTCACCCAGGCAGCGACTGATCCGGTGGAAAGCGCGGTCGCGCAGGCTGTGGCCGATAATCACGACGCTCACGACCACGACCACTAGGACACAGCGCTCTGCCGAGGGCGAACAGTCGCCCGGGCAGGAAGTGGCGCTGTGTACTCTCGAAGCATCGAGGCTTTGATTCCGCAGAGGAGAACATCACCGTGACCATGGCAGAACCCATGATGCAGCCCAACGTGTTTGACAGGTTGCTCAAGGATCGGATTATTTGGCTTGGTTCCGAAGTTCGCGATGAGAATGCGAATGAGATTGCCGCCAAGTTGTTGCTGCTTGCCGCGGAGGATCCTGAGAAAGATATCTACCTCTACATCAATTCTCCGGGAGGCTCCATCACCGCGGGAATGGCCATTTATGACACCATGCAGTTCGTCCCCAACGACATTGTCACGGTGGGAATCGGTATGGCGGCGTCGATGGGCCAATTACTGCTCACGGCAGGAACCAAAGGCAAGCGGTACATCACTCCGAATGCGAGAGTGCTCCTGCACCAACCGCACGGCGGTTTCGGTGGCACGGCAAGTGACATTCAGACCCAGGCCCACCTGATTAATGACATGAAGAAGCGCCTTGCGCAGATTACTGCCGATGCGACCGGCAAGACTCTGGACCAAATCATGGCGGATGGTGACCGTGACCGTTGGTTCACCGCAGATGAGGCGCTTGACTACGGTTTTGTTGATCACATCAGATCGTCGGCCTCAGACGTAGTCGGTGGCGGCGGCACGGATCAAGGTAAGAAGAAATAGGCAGATAAACGACATGATGAATCCTGAATCAAGCGCACGCCTTCCCCTTCCCGAGAGCCGGTATATCCTTCCGAGCTTTGAAGAGCGCACAAGCTACGGTTTCAAGCGCCAAGATCCCTACGCGAAGCTCTTCGAAGACCGCATCGTGTTCTTAGGGGTTCAGGTCGATGACGCGTCAGCCGATGACGTGATGGCCCAGCTCCTGGTGTTGGAGAGCCAAGACCCGGACCGGGACATCGTGATGTACATCAACTCTCCGGGTGGTTCATTCACTGCGATGACCGCCATCTACGACACCATGCAGTATGTGCGCCCTCAGATTCAGACCGTGGTGTTAGGTCAGGCCGCTTCCGCTGCCGCCGTCATTCTGGCGGGTGGCGAGCCTGGAAAGCGCCTGGCGCTGCCGAATTCTCGAATCTTGATTCACCAGCCGATGATGGGGGAAGCTGGCCGCGGTCAAGCCTCCGATATTGAAATTCAAGCCAAGGAGATTGCGCGCCTGCGTGAATGGCTCGAGGAGACCCTCTCTAAGCACTCGAAGAAATCCGCTGAGGAGGTCAATCGCGATATTGACCGAGACAAGATCTTGACCGCCCAAGAGGCGCTGGAGTATGGGCTGATCGACCAGGTTCTGACCACCAGGAAATCTGCTGGTCAATCCTCGGCAGTCAAGGGACCCGAGGCCGTTACAGCGAAGTAGAGTTCCGCTTTACTCGTGCTCGCCAGAGCACCCAGCCCACAACGGAAATAGCTACCAGGGCGAGAAAGCCGGCAATTAAGACAGGGCTTTGGGGTTCTTCGGCAGGTTCATATGTCTGCGCAATGGGAAGTGGTTCTTCGAGTGTCACGGCCTCTTCAGGTTCAAAACTGACTGCGTCCTCGGGCAGCACTCCACATTCTGGCGGTGAGGCAAGGCCTTGTGCTGGCAGGTGGCTCTCAGATGGGGCAAACGTGAACTCATAACTGTTGGAGAGGCTGTGGCCGTCAGCGGAGATGAACTGGTAGGTGATTTCGTAAGTTCCCGCCTCACCGAGCGAGGCGCTTGCC
>JBJOIK010000057.1:0-5171 GCA_046047135.1 Actinomycetota bacterium | reverse complement strand
CGCAGGAAATCCATACCCTGAAGAATCTGGTACGAGAACTCGGTGTAAGAAATTCCGGCATCCGAATTCAGCCTGGCCGCGACAGCATCCTTCTTAAGCATGGTGCCCACCCGGAAGTACTTTCCAATATCTCTCAGGAAATCGATGGCGGAGAGATCCTTGGTCCAGTCAAGATTGTTCACCAGGGTGGCAGCCGCTCCACCCTCAAAATCAAGGAATCGGGACACCTGGTCGGCGAGAGAAGCAACCCACGCCTCCACCACATCAGGCTCGTTCAGGACTCTTTCTGCGGTGGGCTTGGGGTCGCCAATCAGACCGGTAGAGCCCCCCACCAGCGCGAGCGGTTTGTGTCCCGCGAGTTGAAGCCGCCGCATGACAAGCAACTGCACAAGATTGCCCAAATGCAAACTCGGCGCGGTCGGATCAAAGCCGCAGTAAAAGGTAATCGGCGATGAATCCAGCGCAGCTTTCAGTTTCTGTTCATCAGTCGAGACGTGAATGAGACCCCTCCACACCAGTTCATCGTGAAGAGAAGAAAACGATGCATCATTTCGTTGCTCGCGCAAAGATGCTGGCCCAGACACGTCAACAACCTAGCAGTGTCGTAACACTAGGACTCGGAGGCAACGCTCTCAGCCACGGTGGGCCAGAATAGTGGGGTTCACTATTTACCACTCAACACTTTGAGGAGAAACATGTCCGCTTCACAGCGTCTGCGCCGCCTCGGCGCACTCGTGGGTGCTAGCGCGCTGCTCGTGTCCCTGGCTGCCTGCTCGTCAGCCACAGAGGACGCAGCTTCCGCCACCATCACCGAGGGAAAACTCACCATCGCAACTGGCGAACCCGCCTACTACCCCTACGTCATCGATGACACTCCCGAAAGCGGAGAAGGATTCGAAGCAGCTATTGCCTACGCCGTAGCTGAAGAGCTCGGTTTTGCCGCTGAGGATGTCGTCTGGGTTCGCACCACCTTCGAAGCAGCTATCCAGCCAGGCCCGAAGGACTTCGACTTCAACCTTCAGCAATACACGATTACCGAGGAGCGCGCCCAAAACGTTGACTTCTCGAGCCCCTACTACTCCACACCGCAAGCGGTGATTACCGTGGAGTCCTCCCCCGCAGCCAGCGCCACCAGCCTTGCTGACCTCCAGGGTCTGCTGATCGGAGCCGCCAGCGGAACAACCTCCTTTGACGCCATTGAGGCCACAATCCAGCCGACCGCTGGAGCGCAGGCGTTCAACAACAACGACGACGCCAAGTTGGCCCTCGAAACCGGCCAAATCGATGCTCTCGTAGTTGACCTGCCGACCGCGTTCTATCTGTCTGCAGTGGAACTCACCGGAGGCAAGATAATCGGTCAGCTCCCCGCATCCGCTGGAGTCTCAGACGAGTGGGGACTGGTCCTCACCAAGGACAGCCCCTTGACCGACGCCGTCAACGCTGCCCTGAAGCGCCTGGCAGACTCTGGCCGTCTCCAGGAGATCGTTGACGCCTGGCTCGGTTCAGACCAGGGTGCACCCGTCCTTCAGTAGAAGGCCGCGCCCCGTCGTATGTCACGACCTGAAGCCCGGCGCCCGAGTTCCATAGAGCTCGAGCGCCGGGCCTTCCGAAAGAAGCAGAACGCCAAGTCTGTGGCGATCTCTTTTGCCAGCACCGTTGTGTTTGCGCTCGCCCTCTGGGTTTTTGTGGTCAACACCCCAGGGTGGGAACTGGTACAGCGCAGCTTCTTCAACCTTGAGGTGGTAGCGGGCGCCTGGCCGAGGGTCATTGAGGGTCTCTGGCTCAACGTTCGAGTGCTTCTCTTCGCGGCCGTGGGGGTGCTCATTCTTGCACTCATCATTGCCACCCTGCGGACCCTCAAGGGTCCTATCTTTTTCCCCGTTCGCGCCCTCGCCGCAGGCTATACCGACCTTTTTCGCGGGATGCCACTGATCATCGTGCTCTACATCGTCGGCTTTGGTGTTCCTGGCTTAGGTGCACTCCCCCGAATGCCCCTGGAATTCTGGGGAACCATCGCGCTGATCCTCACCTACTCGGCGTATGTGGCAGAGGTATTTAGGGCCGGTATCGAATCAGTTCACCCCTCACAACGTCTCGCTGCCCGCTCGCTCGGGCTTGGATATGGCAAAACTTTGCGTCTCGTAGTCCTCCCGCAAGCGATCAGAAAAGTCACGCCTGCGCTCATGAACGATTTCATCGCCATGCAAAAGGACGTGGGCCTGATTTCCGTGCTGGGCGCAGTGGATGCGGTCCGCGCAGCCCAAATCGAAACAGCTCAAGCCTTCAACTTCACGCCATATGTGCTCGCCGGTTTGCTCTTCGTTCTTCTGGCGCTGCCCATGATTAGGCTCACCGACTGGTACTCGGCGAGGCTTCGTGAGCGAGAACAGGCGGGATCATTGGTATGACGAGCGTTCTGAAGTTAGACAACATCCACAAGAGTTTCGGAGACACCCCGGTGCTTTCCGGCATTTCGATGGATGTTTCCCACGGTGAAGTGGTCGCGTTGATCGGTGCCAGTGGGTCAGGAAAGTCAACTCTGTTGAGATGCATCAACCTGTTGGAACAAATTGATGATGGACAGATTTGGTTGAGCGGAGATGACATTTCTGACCCCCGCGTCAACCCCGACAAAATTCGTGCGCGCATCGGTGTGGTGTTTCAGCAGTTCAACCTGTTTCCTCACCTCTCTGTGGTGAAAAACATCACACTGTCCCTCACTCACGTCTTTGGCATGAGTGTTACCGAGGCCACCGAAAGAGCTCACGTGCTGCTCAGCCGGGTCGGGCTCGATGAGAAAGCCGACTGGTATCCGGATCGACTCTCTGGCGGTCAGCAGCAACGCGTTGCGCTGGCGAGAGCAATTGCGTGCCAGCCTGAAGTGCTCCTCCTCGATGAAATCACGTCAGCATTAGACCCCGAGCTCGTGGGCGAGGTCTTGGAACTTGTCCGCTCTCTCAAAGACGACGGCACAACAATCGTGATGGCAACCCATGAGATGGCATTTGCGAGGGATGTCGCCGATCGAGTTTTCTTTCTCGATAAAGGACGAATCGCCGAAGCAGGACCGGCCAAGAGTGTGCTCGAAAACCCCCGAGATGATCGAACGAAAGCTTTTCTTCAGCGGTTTATCGGACCAAATCTCTAGTCGGTGTCAAGCGAATCAATCAGCTTCTGGAGAGATGCGCGCTGCTTCTTGACCTGAGCAGGGGCTGTTCCACCGATGCCTGACTTTGCGGAGAGGGATGCCTCCACGCTCATAGCCTTCCGTGCACCTTTGGTGAGGTGTGGAGAGAGGGCACCTAGGTCCTCATCGGATACGTCATGAAGCTCGATGCCCAATTTCTCGCAGTGCGCCACCAGTGCGCCCACGATTTCATGGGCTTCCCGGAAGGGGACCCCCTCCTTGGTCAAATAGTCAGCGACGTCGGTAGCAAGAGAGAATCCCGCTGTTGAGGCTTTGGCCATTGTCGCAAGATTGAGCTTCATCGACGCGATGAGGCCCGCCATCGCAGGCAACACCAGCAGGAGCGTGTCTACGGAATCAAACAGGGGTTCCTTGTCTTCTTGAAGGTCTCGGTTATAGGCCAGAGGGAGAGCCTTGAGGGTGCTGAGTAACCCGGTGAGATTTCCAATCAGGCGACCGCTCTTCCCGCGAGCTAGCTCCGCGATGTCGGGATTCTTCTTCTGAGGCATCATCGACGAGCCCGTCGCAAAGGAATCATCGAGGGTGATGTATGAAAACTCTTGAGATGAGTACACGATGATTTCCTCTGCCAAGCGCGAAATATCAATCCCTATTTGCGCGGCAACGTAGAGAAATTCTGCGACCACGTCCCGAGATGAGGTGCCATCGAGTGAATTATCGGCAACCTTCGTGAAGCCTAGGTCTGATGCGATTGAGGAGGAATCGAGACCGAGACCACCGCCGGCGAGCGCTCCCCCGCCATAGGGCGACACATCATTGCGCACTCGCCAATCGTCAAGGCGTTGAATGTCTCGCACCAACGGCCACGCGTGAGCCAGAAGATAGTGCGCAACCAGTATGGGCTGAGCGTGCTGGAAGTGGGTGCGGCCAGGCATCACGGCATCGCCCACGTCCTCTGAACGCTGAAGGAGAATCCGAACTATTTCAATCAGGATGTGCCGAATGGCCTTTGCGGTGTCCCTCATGAACATTCGAACGAAAGTGGCGATTTGGTCGTTGCGGGACCGACCGGCGCGAAGAGAGCCACCGAGTGAGGGGCCCACCCGATCAATCAAGACTCTCTCGAGGGCGCCATGCACATCTTCATCGTCTTCTCGAGGGTGGAGACGATCCGAGAGGAAGTCATCCCTCATGGTTTCCAACGCACTCAATACGGTTGCAAGATCTTCTGTGCTGAGCAATTGTGCGGCGGCAAGTGCCCTCGCGTGGGCTGCACTAGCATCAAGGTCGTAAGGCACCAACCGCCAGTCAAAATGGGTCGATTGGCTCAGGCGCTGGAGAGTAAAGTCCGGGCCAGAGCTGAAACGGCCACCCCACAGCGCACCGTCTTGAGTCTGGCCGGCCATGATCGAACCTATTTTCCTTGATTCCGCTTCGCGGAAATCTTGCTCGGAAGCGACCAGAGTTCAATGAATCCCTTGGCGTGTGACTGATCGAATCTGTCACCCGTGTCGTAGGTTGCCAAATCAAAGTCGTAGAGGCTCTGATCGGATTTCCGACCGGTCACCATCGCCACACCTGACTGCAAGCGCACCCGAACATCGCCAGAGACGTGCTCTTGGGTGTGGTCCATGAATGCGTCAAGACTCTTCTTCAAATCTGAGTACCAGAGTCCGTCGTAAATGAGGTTCGCCCAATCGGCTTCGACTTTGCGCTTGTATCGACCGAGGTCCCGCTCCAACACAAGGTTCTCCAGTTCCTCGTGAGCCGTCATGAGAGTTGCCGCAGCCGGCACTTCATAGACTTCGCGGGACTTGATGCCTACTAACCGGTCTTCGATGATGTCCACCCGACCCACACCGTGTTTTCCCGCGATTTCGTTGAGTTTCTGGATCGCCTGAAGGGGTGTCACCGCGACACCGTCAATCGCAACGGGGATGCCCTCAAGAAAGGAAATCGTCACTTCTTCGGCTTTCAGCCCTGCTCCGGGGTCGCTGGTGTACTCCCACACGTCATCGCCGGG
>JBJOIK010000056.1:0-5181 GCA_046047135.1 Actinomycetota bacterium | reverse complement strand
CTTGGCCTCTCGATAATCCACGATCCCTGGCCAACACATCATCTAACGTTTCGCCCGCAACCATGAGGGTTACCCCGCCTTTCGACACAGCGACAACTGGCGGGCGCCCCACCACGTTGTAATTGCTGGAGAGCGAATAGCAGTAGGCGCCGGTGGCACCCACAGCCACAACATCGCCGGGAGCAACATCAGCGGGGAGATAATCTGCGTCCACCACGATGTCACCGCTCTCACAGTGCTTACCGACTACTCGAACGAGGGTCGCAGGAGCGCTGGACTCCCGCGAGGCAATGCGAGTGCTGTAGTTCGCCTTGTAGAGAGCGGGACGAGCGTTATCGCTCATGCCTCCATCGACACTCACGTACAGCCTGTGTGCCACACCCCCATCGGAAGCGTGCACCGTCACCGGCTTCGTCACCCCGACTGTGTAAAGGGTCACACCCGCGGGTCCGGAAATGATGCGCCCCGGCTCAAAAGCGATATGGGGCATCGGAACACCGCGACTTGAAGCTTCCTGAGCCACGTGGTCGATGATGGCATCGATCACGTTTTCCACTCTAGGAGGGTGATCATCCTCGGTGTAGGCGATGCCGAAACCGCCACCAAGGTTCAGAGTCAAACTCTCCTCGGGTTCTACGACCTCCGCGTACAGGGTGACCATGCGAGTTGCTGCTTCGATAAAGCCGTCGGTGCTAAAAATCTGGGAACCAATGTGAGAGTGCAACCCCCCAAACCGCAAATGACTTGACGAACGGATAAAATCGACAACCGCCTTGGCTTCTTCTGGTGAGAGTCCAAATTTCTGATCTTCGCGCGCTGTCGCCAAGTATTCGTGGGTCTCGGCGTGCACTCCTGTGTTGACCCGCACCATCACGTTTTGGACAACATCGTTTCGAGAAGCAATATCCGCGATTCGGTGCGCTTCAATAGGCGCGTCAATCACGATGCAACTGACACCGGCGCTGATTGCTTGCGCGATCTCATCCACTGATTTGTTGTTCCCTTGGAACTCAACATGGGTGGGGTTCGCTCCCCCGGCAAGCGCAATGGCGAGTTCACCCCCGGTCGCTACGTCAAACCCGAGTCCAGCGCCGGCAATCCAGGACACCATATGGCCGGAGGCGAAGGACTTCGAAGCGTAATAGACGCTGCCCTTCACTCCGTGGCGCTCTGATGCGGCCGAAACAGCGCGCTGGAGGGCAGATGCTCGCTGGATAACTTCATCAGAGTCGACAACGTAGAGGGGTGTTCCGTATTCGCCGACCAAGTCCGCCACCGAGACTCCACCGATGGTGAGAACGCCGTCTACCCTCTTCGCGCTCGCAGGCCACACACCCGAATGCAGCGCATTCGGGTCAGCCGGAACGCTCCGGTTCGACAAAGCAGATGAAGTCTCCATGGAGAAGTCGATCACCTCACGAGTTTGGGTCCTGGTGTGAGGCGAGCGAACCCGGATTGGTCCCTGAAGCCACTCTCAAGGATAGCGAATGTGTCTCGCGGGCAGAAGGGCCA
This sequence comes from Actinomycetota bacterium, assembly GCA_046047135.1. Taxonomy (GTDB): domain Bacteria; phylum Actinomycetota; class Actinomycetes; order Actinomycetales; family Microbacteriaceae; genus Pontimonas. The sequence continues at coordinate 3,669 of JBJOIK010000056.1, read as the reverse complement.
AGACAACGAGGCTCACATGCGCTCAGGCGCGCTCACACCGAGCATCGTCAAACCATTTCTCAAAACCTGACCAGTTGCATCGTTGAGCCACAGCCGTGTGTGATGAACCGGCTCAGCGGGTTCATCACCGAGAGGTGTAACTCTGGTGGCGTCGTACCAGCGGTGATAGACCGCAGCTACCTCCTCCAGATACCGAGCAACCCGGTGAGGCTCCCTCAGTTCGGCCGCCTGTGTTACGACTCGGGGAAAGTCGCCTAAGGATGCGATGAGGGCGGATTCTGTGTCATGGGTGAGTGTGGATGGTTCAAAAATCTCTCGGGTCAGACCCGCCGCAGAAGCGTTCCTTGCCACCTGATGAGTTCTGGCATGGGCGTATTGAACATAAAAAACGGGATTATCGTTGCTGCGCTTTGTAAGGATGTCCGACTCGAGAGTGAGCGGCGAATCAGCCGGATACCGAGCTAACGAATACCTCAAAGCATCGGTACCGAGCCAGGCTTGCAAATCATCCAGCTCGATAATGTTGCCAGCCCGTTTCGACAACTTGGCGCCGTTAATGCTGACCAATTGACCAATCAATATTTCAACGTTGACTTCGGGATCTTCTCCTGCGGCACCAGCGAGCGCTTTCAAACGATGGATATAGCCGTGGTGGTCAGCTCCGAGCAAGTAAATCTTTTTCCAAAAACCTCGATCAGTTTTTGAGAGGTAATACGCAGCATCCGCAGCGAAATAGGTGTAGGCACCATTGGCCCGGCGGATGACCCGGTCTTTATCGTCGCCAAAATCGGTGGTCTTGACCCACACAGCACCTTCGTCATCAAAAACGTGGCCACCCGCTCGCAAACGGTCCACGGATTTGTCAATGGGGCTCAGACCATCGAGACCCGGCTCATGAAGGCTTCGCTCCGAAAACCACACCTCAAAATCAACGTTGAATCGGTGAAGCGATTCTTTGATATCCGCCAACTGCAACTCGTAGGCGACATCCCGTGCAATCGAAACCCGCTCTGTTTCGTCTTTCTCCAGAAGGTCGGGGACTTGCTCCAGAACCCTCGCCGCCAGGTCTGCGATGTACGCGCCCTGATATCCACCCTCGGGAGGCGCCGACCCCTCCGCCGCTGCCAGAACTGAGCGACCGAAGAGATCCATTTGAACTCCGGCGTCGTTGATATAGAACTCAGAGGTGACGCTCGCACCTGCGGCTCGAAGCACTCTGATCAGGGAATCACCGAGTGCCGCCCAGCGTGTGTGCCCAATATGCAGAGGACCCGTGGGGTTTGCCGAGACATATTCGACGTTGATGACTTGTCCCGACAATTCCGAGCCAGACCCATAGGACTCCGCTGCTTCGACAATCGTCTTGAGCAACTCGCCAGCGCTTCCCACATCGAGCGTGATGTTGATAAAGCCGGGTCCTGCTACTTCTGCCTTCGAAATTCCCTCGTGTGTGACCAGCTGGTCGGCAATAGCCTGGGCCAGTTCTCTGGGGTTCGTCCCCGCTCCCTTCGCTAGCTTGAGCGCTACTGACGTTGCCCAATCACCGTGATCACGATTCTTTGGGCGCTCGAGCGCCACCCCGTCGCCTGAGAGTTCGGGCACTCCAGAAGAATCGTCGAGCTGCGCGGTCGCACACTGCGCGATGAGAGATGCGAGCGACCGAGGATCCACAACGCCCAATCCTAGTAGCGGGGCGCCACAAAGGCCCTCGAGGTTGTAGCCTGGTGGAGCCCGTCGAGCCCCCATAGCTCAGGGGATAGAGCGTCTGCCTCCGGAGCAGAAGGCCGTAGGTTCGAATCCTACTGGGGGCACTTCGGACGGCAGGCGATATCGAGACTCGTTAGGCTCGGGATATGACGTCCTCTGCTCGGATCACCCTTGAACGCCAAGACCATCTTCTGTTGATTGGGCTGAATAGGCCCGACAAGCGAAATGCTGCAGATCTCGAGATGCTTGCGGGGCTATCTCTGGCTTATGGGGAGCTCGATCGCGATTCCTCTCTTCGCGTGGGGGTGGTATTTGCCCACGGGGACCATTTCAGCGCGGGCCTGGACCTCCAAGATGTCGGGCCTGCTATGGCGAGAACCGGCGGTCTCCCCATTCCAGAGGGCGGTCTTGATCCGTGGGGCATCACCACAGCTCAGGTTTCCAAACCCATCGTGATGGCCACCCAAGGAATCTGCTTCACCCTGGGCGTTGAGTTAGCGCTCGCCAGCGACATTGTTGTGGCCGCGGCGGACTCCCAATTCGCCCAGCTAGAAGTGGCCAGAGGAATCCTCCCTTTCGGTGGCGCGACGACCAGAATGCCCAGGAGCGCAGGCTGGGGCAGAGCGATGCGAGTCCTTCTCACCGGAGACACTTTTGGAGCCTCAGAAGCGAAAGACATGGGCATCGTGACCGAGGTGGTGGACTCAAACCCCCTGGAGCGGGCTCTCGAGATTGCAGCGGCTATCTCCCAGCAGGCTCCACTCGCCGTTCAAGCCACGCTCGCTTCTGCGAGGGCAGGAAGGCTCGATATGACCGCTGAGCATGAAGCATTGCCTTCTCGACTTGGTGCCCTCATGACAACCAAGGATGTCCAGCGTGGGCTTCAAGCCTTTATGACTAAACAGCCCGCTGTTTTTGAGGGTGACTAACTGATATCCAGCCAATAAGCTGGAGTTATCAAGGAAAGGGTCCCGTGGACCGCACTGCCGTAATCACCGGCGCCAGTGGTGGAATTGGTGCTGAAGTAGCCAGAGAGCTCTCTCGAAGGTCGTGGCGAGTAGCCGTGGTGGGCAGAAACCCCGACCGCACCCATGAAATCGCGCGGATGGTCGAAGGTATCCCTTTTGTGTGCGACTTTGACCGTCTTGATGAGGTGAGGGAACTAGGAGAACTCCTCGACAAGCGTTTTGATCGGATTGATGCACTGGTCAACAATGCGGGTGGAATCGTCGCCACCAAACAAACCAGTGTTGATGGGAGGGAACTCACACTCCAACGAAACGTACTCGGAGCCGCCGTGTTGACTGAACGCTTGGTCCCTAAGCTCCTCAACACCAGGGGCAGAATCATCCACACATCTTCCATGGTCTCCCGACTGGGTCGCATCGATCTGGGCGATCTAGGTTTTGATAAACGCCGTTATGGAGCAGGCTGGTGGCCCTATGCCTCGGCCAAGTTGGGGGTTATTCTGTACGCTCGCTCCGTTGCCCTGAGGACCGGTTTGGAGAGCTACCCCGTTCACCCCGGATACGTTCGCAGCGGTTTCGGTGCTGAATCCAGAAGCGGAAAAGCCATTTTGGCACTGACAGGCTGGATGCAGATTTCGACCGAAGCGGGTGCCGCTCCGCTTGTCCATTTGGTAGACACCCCTGAGCTGGGTGTCAGCAATGGAACCTACTTTGATGGGCTAACTCCAGGGGGACCTACCCATCCGGCTGCCGAAGATAGGGAGTTGATTGAGGCATACTGGCGGGAGATAGCTTCGCTGGCAGGAATTCCCGTGGAGCACCATCACGGAACTTAATCAAGGAGCAAACATGTCGACCGGTATGCGCGTGAGTAAGAAGCTAGCCGTATTGGTCGCCATAACACTGGGGGTTTCTGGGTGCTCCGTGCTCCAGGAGTGGGGCATCATCAATGGACCAGACACCACGGTGGAAGAAGCTGGAGCGGAGGTGTCTC
>JBJOIK010000055.1:0-5200 GCA_046047135.1 Actinomycetota bacterium | reverse complement strand
CGCGCCGATGTTGCCGGCGGTCGCCCCATCGATGCTGAAGACCGTATCTCGCTCACCAAACGAGTAGTCCCGTGGGACCATGTCGAAGAGTCTGGGAGCAAGCGGGTAAAAGAAGCTTCGCGCCGGTAGATATTCGGCGAAAGGCACAGGGTGGATTTTGTCGTATTGGTCTCGAACGATGTCTCGACCCGACACAGCATCATGCTCCCAGAGCAACATGCTGTTGAAAGTCTCGTCCCCCTCTCGTGTAATCGCACCCACCACCAGCGGGGCGTTCATCTCGCGGGACACCTCAGAGACAACGGCTGCAGCTTCCGGGTAGCGCAGGGGGTCCACGTCTGAAGCGTTTTCTGGCCAGACCACCACATCGACACGCTCCCCGTAGAGGGGTTTCGTGACCTCATGGTGGTCTCGGAGGTTGTCACCCCAGTCATAATCGGCAAAGAGTCCCGCGTCGGCGTTTCCTTGAACTGCCAAAACCCGAATCGATCCTGATGATGTGTATGGCCACGCCGGCCACATCACGAGAGCGAGGGCCAGAAGCACGCTGAGCGCTCCCCCGCGCTCCCAGGTGATTCGTCGGTCCGTCATCACCGCAATCACGAAGGCCAAGAAAAATGCGAGGACGAAGCTCATTCCGGAAGTGCCCACCCACGCCACCAGCGGGGCCAAGGTGCTCTCTGATTGGCTCTGGGACAGGCGCGCCCAAGCAAAACCCCCAAACGGGAACACTGAAGACACTGCCTCTCTCGTCATCCAGGCTCCGCCGACCAGCGCTGGCACCAGCACAAGTCGACCAGCAAGACTCGTCCACTGACGTGACCCGTAGTACCAGGCCATCCCGACAAGCCCCATGCCCAGGGCGAAAAAGAACACCTGGGCGAGTGTGAGAGCTAACCACGGAATGAGTCCCAGATACACGGTGAGCCACCAGATCAGGATTCCAAAGAAGCTCAGTCCTCCGAGTGCGCCAACGAGCAACGATCGTCCGAAGGAAAATCCTCGAACCGACCACAGCATGATGATCGTGCCGAGAAGCGCGAGAGGCCACCAGTCACGATCCGGGAAGCCCAAATCCATGACCCATCCTGCGAGTAGGGCCATGAGAGCGCCAACGTGAAGGCTCGGAACCCATCTCAGATGGTTCCTCGGGTCCACGACGAAGGGTGTCATTAGCCGGAAATCCTAAGCGACACTGCTGAGAGCTACTATTCCGCGGAAAACGAGCCCTCTTGCCGACATCGCGGTGGATTGAATAGGGCCGACCCCGACGGTGATGATCTGATCCAGCACGTCGATAACCTGTTTGCACCACCTCACGAAATCTCCCACTTGTAGGTCATCTCCTTCCAGGATGTCGTCGAGGTGGTGCCCGGAGGCCCACCGGTGCACAGCGAGGGCCAACTGGGCTGAAATTTCGCCACTGGAGGGGAGCTGGTGGGATGCCTCCAGTTCTGAAAGTTTGCGGTGCAGGCGCTTTGTTTGGTCCAGAGCGCTGACGAAGTCGCCACCGGGTAGGTGCCTCGGGTCAACTGGCCCATCGTCGCGCCTGGGCTCGTACACCAGTGCTGCCACCATCGCCGCCAAGCCTGGTGAATCCAATTCGCTCCAGGTGTGGCGCCTGAGGCACTCAGCAACCAGCAGGTCTCGCTCTCCATAAATTCTGCGAAGGGTGGAACCGTGGTCGGTAATCTCGAGGCCACCGTCGCTCGGTTTCAAGTAGCCGGCCTCCACCAAAACGTCCATGATTTTGGTGAATGTCTGAGAGATGGCGGCGGTGCGCTTCCTGATCTGCGACCGCACTTTCTCTGTCTCCCGTTCGAGTTTCCACCATCGCTCTGACCACCTGGCATGGGCTTCTCGGTCAGGGCACCCGTGACACGGATGTCGACTGAGCGCCTTACGGAGCCTCCCCAGTTCTGCGGGATCCAGCTGTGACTGTGAGGAGCGATGCCCACGCACCCTCTCGGCGTCACTGAGCTTTCTGCGTATCGCTCCGTACTCCACGAAATCCCCCAGGTGGCAGGTCATCGCCTCCTGATACCCGCGAAGTGACTCCTCATTTTTTCGGACAGTGCGAGCAAGTTCTACGACGTGCCGGTCGGCTTGAAACTGGGCGAAAGAAGACTCGAGAATGCTCCTGGTCTGCTCAACCCCAAACTGGGCTATCAGGTTGACCGCCATGTTGTATGTGGGCTGAAAGCTAGATTTCAGCGGATACGAACGCCGTGATGCCAGCGCACCGACCGCTTCAGGGTTGATGCCCGGTTGCCAAATAATGACCGAGTGACCCTCATCGTCGATGCCTCGCCTTCCGGCTCGCCCGGTCAACTGGGTGTACTCACCCGCTGTGATAGGCACCCTGGCCTCACCGTTGAACTTATCGAGCTTCTCCAACACCACGGTGCGCGCGGGCATATTGATGCCAAGCGCCAGGGTTTCTGTGGCAAACACCACTTTCAAGAGTTTTCGCCGGAATAATTCTTCTACGACCTCCTTGAACATCGGAAGCATTCCTGCGTGGTGGGCCGCCACGCCGCGCATCAGGCCATCGAGCCACGTGTGATAGCCCAGAACACCCCGGTCGTCATCGTCGAGCCGGTCCAGTCGCTCCTCCACGAGCTCCAGAATTGCCGCGCGCTCGCCGTCATTAGTGAGGCGAACCCCCCTGTTTAGCACCTGGGACACCGCTTGGTCGCAGCCTGCTCTGGAAAAAATAAAGAATATGGCGGGCAAGAGTTCGCTATCGCCCAGAAGCTGTATTACGTCCGACCGATACACCTTGTGTCTTCGGTCCTCAAAACGTTGATAGCGCGGCGCCCCCCTCCCCCGTTGGCCTCTTGTGGATGTTCCTCGGCCGAGCATCTGCGAGGTCTGCACCACTTCTGGGTTAATCTCCCATTTGCCTTTGCGCTTCGAAAACAGCGGAAGCAGCTTGTGGGCGAACATCATGTGTTGGTGAAGAGGGACCGGTCGCTCTTCACTCACGATGACATCGGTGTGCCCTCGAACGGTGTGGAGCCAGTCCCCGAATTCTTCGGCATTGGAGACGGTTGCGCTCAGCGAAATCAGTTGTACGTAGCTCGGCAGGTGGATGATGACTTCCTCCCACACGGCACCTCGAAAGCGATCCGCCAGATAGTGGACTTCATCCATCACCACATAACTGAGGTTCTCGAGTAACTCAGAATCCGCATAGAGCATGTTGCGCAACACCTCGGTCGTCATCACCACGATGCGTGCTCGCGGATTGACGCTGCTATCTCCTGTCAAGAGTCCAATTTCTGAAGGACCATAGGTGTCGACGAGTTCCTGGAACTTTTGGTTAGACAGCGCCTTCATTGGAGTCGTGTAGAAAACCTTGACTTGGGGCTGGAGCATGGCCAAATGAACCGCAAATTCTGCGACGATGGTTTTTCCAGCACCCGTTGGCGCCGCCACCAGCACCCCCTTTCCGTCTTCAACGGATTCGCACGCCGCTACTTGGAATGGGTCCAGATCAAAACGCAGAGAGCTTCTGAAGGCTTCCAACTTGGGGTGGGCGGAGCGCGCCTTGGCGCGCTGATACTTATCGGCGGGGCTCAGCGTCGACATCCTCGCTCTGGCCTAGGTCCCCGGGGCGCTCTCGAGTAGTTTCGCGGCTTTCTTGTCTGTGCGCCGATCGTGTAACCAGGCGATTCCTGCAGCGATGAAGTACAACATCACCATCGGGATGGCCAGCACCACCATCGACACCACATCTGCGGCAGGGGTCACCAATGCAGTGAAGAGAGCAATGACGACGACGGCCCATCGCCACCCTTGGATAATCGCCTTGGCGCTGAGGACGCCGATGACGTTGAGCAACACCAGGAACACCGGTAGGACGAAACCCACCCCCACGGCGACCACGAGTTTGAGGGTGAAATCGAGATACACCCGGGCGGTCAGCAGAGTAGAGGACTGTTCCGGAGCAAAGCTCGTGAGGAGTATGACGATATTGGGCAAAACAAACCAACCCAAGGTGACGCCAGCGAAAAACAGAGGCACTGCAGCAGAGAGAAAACCGAGCGCATAGCGGCGCTCTGTGCGCATCAATGCCGGCACAAAAAAGGCCCAGATTTGGTACAACCACACCGGCGCCGCCATGACGATACCGAGAACGAAGGCGATCTGGACTTTGGTGTCAAAGGCTTCTGTGACTGAGGTGTAGTTGATGTCGGCATCACGGTTACGTTCCTGAGCAATCTCAACGATGGGGTCGCTCAGGGCAGCCCACACTGGGTCCGCTAGGAACCAGCCACCTACGGCTGCCACCACAATAGAGATCCCGATTACGCCAAGCCGTCGACGCAACTCGAGGAGGTGCTCCCCGAGTGACATCCGGCCCTCAGGGGGTCGGCGCCTCGATGCCGCCATGGCTACTTCTGGGGGGCGTCAGGACCCTCAGAACCTTGGTTGTCGGACTTCTCAGCAGAGTCATCGCCAGGACGAACCTCGCTCTTGAAAATCTTGAGGGACTGGCCCAGGCTCTTGGCGAGCGCAGGGAGCTTGGGTGCACCGAAGAGAAGCAAGATCACGACCAGAACAATGAGACCGGTCCAGCCACCAAGGTTTCCCGACATTAGAACCCCTCCCTCAGGCGATTAGTGTCCACAGCATAGCACCGGGGCTTAGGACGCCTCTGGATACTGCGCTAGAGCCGACGCGGCAAATTCACGAACCGCCGCCCTTGCCGAAGCTGGGGATACAACGGTGACCAGACCCGGATGCGCTGCGGCGAACTGAGTGAGTGAGCCGTAGTGGGCGAAGGGTATCTCCACCCTCAAAACCTCACCATTAGTTGAAGGCTTAAAACCTCGAGGCAGAAACTCCGCTATCAAGGGCAGAGCGTTCCTGGAGCACTCCAGGGTCACCATGACATCTTCGGGCGACGGGGTGAATAGCTCGGTAGAGACAGAATCCAGCATCGAACCGTGGCGATCATGTTTCACGTCGGTGAGCGTGACGTTATCGAGGTAGTCCACTCTGAAGGTGCGTAGCGCTTGCCGAGTATGACACCAGGCCCGCAAATACCAGGTGGTGTCGCGAGATTCGAGTAAGACCGGGTCAAGTGTTCTCTCCCCCACCTCCCCCCTCTTGTTGTGGTATGAGGCAGTAATCGTCAGCGATTGCGCAATCGCATCATTGAGCAAACCCACATGCGCCGCTACCTGTCCTG
>JBJOIK010000054.1:0-5233 GCA_046047135.1 Actinomycetota bacterium | reverse complement strand
CTTATCGTCGGCCACTCACAAGAGGATCTGAGAGCCGGAGTCCGCAGACCTCCAATGGAATTGATGTTCGAGGGATCCGACGTTCTCTCCGTTATCCCTTCTGGTTGGAGTTCTCGGAGTGCGGAACTTCGCAAGCGAACACAGAGCGGACCGGCTGGAAAGACCTATACCGTTCACGATGTGGTCGTCAGAGCCACTCGCTAAGGCAAAGCCCCCACGCTCGCGAGCGCTGCCTTGAGCAGGGAACCTCGCCCACCCTCGAGTTCCACCAAGACATCTGGTTGTGTCACCTGCTCAGGTGTGAGCCAGGTCAGTTCTAGAGCGTCTTGCCTCGGTTCACACGTTCCCGTCACCGGGACCACATAGACCAGGGACACCGCATGTTGCCTGGAATCTTGATACTTGGCTCCAGGGAACGGAAAGTACTCCGCAATGTGGGCAGGCTGAGCGGTCGGAGGGATCTGAGGAAATGCCATCGGCCCCAGGTCTTTCTCTAGATGTCGGAACAGGGCATCGCGGACTGATTCCCCCAACATCACGCGACCTGCGACCAAGGCCCTCGCTATCGAGCCCTCCTGGGAAACCCGGAGCAAAAGCCCGACCTCGGTGACGTTGCCTGCGCCATCCAGTCGCACCGGAACAGCCTCGACATAGATCAGGGGCAAGCGCTGACGAATCTCATACAACTCGTCGTCCGAAAGCCACCCAGGGTTGGGGTCCGGTGTTCTCGTCGATGACATAGGACTTTTTTACTCTGAATCCTCGTGTTGGGGAAGAGCCCCCTGCGCCACGAGCGCTCTCTTGAAGATGTCCTCGTTAACGCGCCAATAGCCGTGCTCGACTCCGTCAATCAAGATCACGGGAATCTTGTCGGAATAGTAAGACATCCACTCCGGATTTTCTTCGAGCATTCGGTGTTCCACTTCGACGTTCTGGTACCCAGGCACAATGCCTTCGATGACGGCGCCCGCGTCGTCGCACAGGTGACAGCCTTCTCGGGAGATAACGGTGACCACGACTGTCTGCATAGGCACAGCCTATGCTGAGACTCGATGACTCCCCCGAAGAAGAACTCGAAGGAACAGAGCTCGGTGATGGTGTTTGTCGATGTAGACAACACCTTGGTGAAGGGCGCCACCATTTACATGTTCGGAATTGAGGCGTGGCGCTCAGGGTTCATCCGATGGCACCATGTCATCCCAGCCCTCTTCCAACAGCGCTACTTCATTCGCAAGGGCGAAACAACGAAGCGGTTGAAGTCAACACGGGAAAGAGCCCAGTCATTGGTGGCCGGTCACCAGGTTGCCGATTTTGAGGGAGTCGCCGAGGCAGCATGGCGTCGCTCGATTGCTCCCAAGCTTTTCCCCGAAATGATGGAGCGCTTGGCGTGGCACAAAAAGCAGGGGCACGCGGTATGGCTACTGACTGCGAGCCCTCAAGGCCTCGCGCACGTGATGGCGCGTGACCTGAAACTAGCGGGAGCACTGGGAACTCAACTCGAAGTAGTGGACGGAGTCTTCACCGGAGAAATAGACGGTGAGCTGCTCCACGGGCCACTCAAAGCTCAGGCAGCGCACGACCACGCCCAGAAGCACGGTGTGAGATTGTCCGACTGTTTTGGCTATTCCGATTCAGCCGCCGACATCCCCCTACTGGATTCTGTGGGCCACCCGGTCGCTGTGAATCCTGATCACTCCCTTGTCGCCTACGCGACCAAGAAAGGGTGGCCGGTCATCTGGCCCGCATCAACAAATAGACACCACAACCATCGAGTGAAGAGGGCAGAGAAAAGCGCTGGTCACTCTTCGTGAGCCAGCGCTTTCTATGAAGTCGCTTACTTCTTGTTGCGACGCTGGTGGCGAGTTTTCCGCAGCAACTTGCGGTGCTTCTTCTTCGCCATACGCTTGCGGCGCTTCTTGATGACAGAACCCATGAAGTTTCCTTTAGACCTTTTGTGAGATGTTTACCCGCTAGCAGGCAACCTGGAGAGTCTAGCGCAGAGCAGAATGCTCAGCCGACTTCCCCCATTTCCCTGAGCTCGCCCGACTGGAAGACAATGTTCGAGACAGCAGACTCAGGAATTCGAAAAGACCGCCCGAACCTGATCGCGGGAAGATCGCCGGAGTGGACCAGTCGATAGACGGTCATGGTCGAGACACGCATCATCTGCGCCACCTCACCGACGGTGAGGAATCGCATCTGGGATAGCTGTGACATGGTGTCTTCTCGTGTGACGGGTGGGACGGTTGTTACCTGGACCACCCTAGAGCGAAGCCGAGTTGACTGTAAAGACCTAATTTCTTCGGGAGAGGAGAGAATCCACCCAGGTCATCACATCGTGAGCGAGTGATCCGACTGCTCGACCTGCTTCACCGAGATCGACAAAAGGCTCAGCGTCACGAGTGCTAGCGGCCCCTCCCACAAACGCTCGAACCTCCGCTAGGGCTTCGTCATCAAACCGATAGAAGCGGTGCTGTCCCTCTTCGCGAACCGTGACTAGACCAGCGTCGCGTAGCGCTTTGAGGTGCTTGGACACGGTGGGCTGGGTGATACCGAGTGCCTCCACAAGTTCTCCCACGCTGCGCTCAACCGGGGTTGCTCCGCTGGATCTCAAAAGGGTGAGGATGCCGCGCCTCGTGGGATCGGCCAAGACATCAAACACATCGGTCATAAATTGGTAGCGTACTCGGTCCCCAGAAGGAGTACCATGGCGGGCGGTTGTCTGAAGTCCAGATAAGAAAGAGAGCCAGCTGACGTGTCGTCCCCGCTGGGGTCGAAGAACCGGCGCTCCTCACGGCGCCCTTTCCGACCCACCCAGGGAGTCCCAGGTCTAGCCCCTTACGGAGCGCCTCCGGGGTTCCGGGGTGTCATGTTCCGTCTGCAACGCTTCGTGGGTGGCAGTGCTGCCACAGCAACTATCTTCATCTTCCTATTTCTCATCACCGTCACCACCCTGATGCTGATGCTGCCGGCATCGTCGGCATCGGGCGAAATCACGCCCCTTGCCGATGCCCTCTTTACCGCTGTGTCCGCTATCTGTGTGACCGGGCTCACCACCCTCAACATGGCGACCCACTGGTCGCCTCTTGGCCATCTCGTGGTGTTCCTCGGCCTCCAAATCGGTGGGATCGGTGTGATGACACTGGCCACCATTTTGGCCGTCATCGCATCGAAGCGATTAGGTCTCTCGGTGCGGAAAATGATGGCGGGCGATGTTGACCCTTCGCGCCTTCACGACCGAGAGGGCCAGGATTCTCACGGTATGCGACTGTCAGAAGTGAAAGGGCTTCTCAAGACCGTCTTCATCAGCGTCCTGGTGATCGAACTGGCGTTAGCTGCGATCATCGTCCCGAGGCTGATTGTCTGGGGACTCGACCCGGTTTCTGCCCTTTGGCAGGGAGGGTATCTGGCGGCATCTGCATTCACGAACACCGGATTTGTGCCATTAGTGGATGGACTTTCACCGTTTGTGAACGACCCCATCATGGTGTTCACCATTGGGGTTGGAGTCTTTCTGGGGAGTATCGGCTTTCCCGTGATCTATGCCATCGCTCGGGCGCTCACAACAATCCGACTTCGCCGACTCCACAGAACCTGGGATCACGCCAGACTCGGCATTCACGCCAAACTCACCCTGGCCACCACGACCATTCTGTTGGTGGTCGGCGCGCTTGCAGTGGGGGCTCTCGAGTGGGGTAATGACAAGACGCTCGGATCACAAGCCGCCGGCTACCGGCCCATGACTGCGCTCTTTGTCTCGATGATGTCGAGGTCGGGTGGCTTCAACACAGTGGATACTTCAGAAATGGGCGGGGCAACTCTCCTCATCCTCGACATGCTCATGTTTGTGGGGGGCGGGTCAGCCTCTACCGCCGGAGGTATCAAAGTCACGACCCTCGCGATCTTGTTCCTCGCTGCCTTTGCCGAGGCACGAGGAAATCAGGACATCGTGGCGTATGAGAGGAGAATCCCCTCCGACACGGTCCGCCTCGCGGTGAGCGTGGTGCTCTGGGGGGCGAGTATCGTCGCCATCTCCACGATTATTCTCATGCGCATCACGGATGCGCCGCTGGACAAGGTTCTTTTCGACGTTATTTCCGCGTTTGCGACCTGTGGACTCAGTGCAGGCTTCAGCAGCAATGACCTCCCCGACAGTGCCAAATATGTTCTGTCAGCAACCATGCTGCTCGGTCGTGTTGGTACAGTGACTCTCGCAACCGCACTCAGTGGCACGCACCGCCAAACGGTGTATCGCCGGGCAAAAGAAAGGCCGATCGTTGGTTGAAAAAATTCCGCACGATGCCCCCGTCCTCGTTATTGGGTTAGGGCGCTTTGGCGCCGCCACAGCGGGTGAGCTGGACAAGCTCGGTCGCGACGTATTGGCCGTGGATGAAGACCCTGCACTGGTCCAGAAGTGGGCGGACCGTGTTCGGCACACCGCAGTCCTCGACGCGAGGAACATGAACGCCCTAGAGCAGGTCGGAGCCAGAGATTTTCCGATCGCGGTTGTTGCGGTGGGATCGTCCATTGAAGCAAGCGTGCTCATTACGACCAACTTGGTTGATATGAAGGTGCCTCAAATCTGGGCTAAAGCGATCAGCGAATCTCACGGGAAAATCCTGACCCGCATTGGTGCTCACCGGGTCATTTATCCAGAGCGCGAAGCAGGTGAGCGAGTCGCTCACTTGGTTTCTGGTCGCATGATTGACTTCATTCGATTTGACGACAATTTCGCACTGGTGAAGATGTATCCGCCGAAGCCCATTCGAGGAATGTCCTTAACTGATTCGCAGGTTCGCTCTAAGTACAACATCACGGTCGTCGGTGTTAAGTCGCCTGGAAAGCCCTTCACCTACGCCACCGAGAAGACCGTGGTCACCAACCACGATCTGATTATTGTTTCCGGCACCAACGAAGACATCGAAACCTTCGCCGCCCTCGACAAATAATCAGTCGCCAGATAACTCCAGAGCCCTGGCAATTGCGGCATTGCTCGCTGCCCGAATAACGGCCGACAAGTCTGCTTCGTCATACACCGCGAGGGCTGCCTGAGTGGTCCCTCCGGGACTCGTCACTGCTTCACGGAGTGCCTGAGGTGTTTCGCCGCTAGCCTCGAGCAAGTCCATCGCACCGGCAAACGTCTCTTCGACCATGACCCTCGCGTCATGGTTGCTAAAACCAAACTCCTTGGCAACCTCAACGAAGCGCTCAATAAAGAAATAGACGAATGCCG
>JBJOIK010000053.1:0-5314 GCA_046047135.1 Actinomycetota bacterium | reverse complement strand
GCCGACGAACTCTCTGAGGACGGTGATGATGACCATGAAGGGTCCCTTCGAACGCCATTCGGCATTTCCGGCGCCCACCGGGCTGTATAACGCTGCCTATGAACGTGACGCGTGTGGCCTCGCAATGGTCGCTACTCTGCGCGGCACTCCGGGCCATGACATCGTGGACGGTGCACTGAGGGCCTTGCGCAATCTAGAGCACCGTGGTGCGGTGGGTTCAGACGCGGGTACTGGCGATGGTGCGGGAATCATCACCCAAATTCCCGACCGCTTCTTCCGCGAGGAAGTCGCCTTCGAACTTCCGGAAAAGGGACGTTACGCGGTGGGAATCGGTTTTCTCTCGGCTGACACAGCAGAGCGCATCGCCGAAAAGCGTTCGGTGGAAGGTATCGCTCGTGAGGAAGGCCTCGAAGTACTGGGCTGGCGCGTTGTTCCCACGCGCGAAGAAGAAATCGGTGATCTCGCCCGGGAAACCATGCCAGGTTTCGAGCAGCTCTTTGTCCGCTCCCACTCCCGCGGCGAGGATGGTCTGGGCCTTGGCGGTATTGCCCTTGATCGACTGACGTTCCGACTGCGCAAGCGCGCAGAGCGAGAGCTTGGCTCCTACTTTCCGTCCCTATCCTCGAGGACCCTCGTCTATAAGGGGATGGTCACGACACTCCAACTCGAGCCCTTCTTTCCTGACCTCTCCGACGACAGATTCCAGTCCACTCTGGCTCTCGTTCATTCCCGCTACTCGACAAATACTTTCCCTTCGTGGCCTCTCGCTCAGCCGTTTAGGCTCATCGCCCACAACGGAGAAATCAATACCATCAGAGCCAATAGGAACTGGATGAGGGCGCGCCAGTCCCAGATGAGTTCACCAGTCTTGGGCGACCTCACTCCGCTCTTTCCTATCGTGAGCGAAGGTGGATCCGACTCGGCTTCCTTTGATGAGACTGTAGAGCTTCTGACGCTGGCTGGACGCTCTCTGCCCCACGCGATCATGATGATGGTCCCCGAGGCATGGGAGAACCAGGTTGACATGGATCCCGCGGTCCGTGAATTCTACGAGTACCACTCGAAGCTCATGGAGCCTTGGGATGGTCCAGCCGCACTGGTGTTCACCGACGGCTCCCTGGTGGGCGCAACCCTTGATAGAAACGGGTTGAGACCAGGTCGGTACGTCATCACCTCGGAAGGGCTCATCATCTTGGCCTCCGAGATCGGGGTCCTAGATGTTGACCCGAGCACTGTGGTGCGGAAGGGGCGTCTACGCCCGGGGACAATGCTCCTTGCAGACACGGTCGAGGGTCGGTTGATTGAAGACCACGAGCTCAAGCAGCAACTTGCTCACCAGCAACCCTGGGGTGAATGGGTCGCCCACAACCGGATCGAGCTGGCAAAACTCCCTGAGCGTGAACACATCGTCCACACCCCAGCCTCCATTACCAGGCGGCAACGAACCTTCGGGTATTCCGAAGAAGAAGTTCGAATACTCCTGAGCCCTATGGGCCAAACAGGGGCGGAACCCCTCGGAGCGATGGGTTCAGACACCCCGATAGCGGCAATCTCTGACCGCCCACGACTCCTCTTTGATTACTTCACCCAGCAATTTGCGCAGGTGACGAACCCTCCCTTGGACTCAATCCGAGAAGAGGTTGTGACCTCCATGGCGTGCGGGTTGGGACCAGAAAGAAACCTGCTCGATGCCACTCCGGCGCACGCCACTCAGGTCTCAGTGGAGTTTCCCGTCATCGATAACGATGAGTTGGCCAAGATCGAACACATTCGTTTGCCCTCGGGGGAGAAGGCCACAGTCACGCTTTCCGGGCTTTACCGGGTTGAACTTGGCGTGGAGGGTCTCCGGTCCCGTTTGCGGGAGCTCTGTGAGGAAGCAGATCGGGCTCTCGATGCTGGGGCGCAATTCTTGGTTCTCAGCGACCGTGACTCAAACTCAGATCTGGCACCCATTCCCTCTCTGCTGATGCTCTCCGCAGTCCACCATCACCTGATCCGCGGACACAAGAGGATGCAGGCCGGTCTTGTTGTTGAAAGTGGCGACGTGCGTGAAGTGCACCATGTCGCTTTGCTCATTGGATTCGGAGCGTCCGCAGTGAATCCGTATTTGGCTATGGAAAGCGTCGAGCTCTTGGTTCGGCAGGGGATTATCGAGGGAATCAGCCAGGAGAAGGCCGTGGCGAACGTGATAAAGGCGCTCGGTAAAGGTGTTCTGAAAATCATGAGCAAGATGGGGATCTCCACCGTCGCGTCCTACGCCGGTGCGCAAGCCTTCGAAGCCGTGGGACTCTCTGCAGACCTCATCGACGAATACTTCACCGGGACCACCACCATTCTGGGCGGTGTAGGCCTCGACATTCTCGCTCAAGAGAATGAGGCTCGACACAGGAGCGCCTATCCCGTCGCCACGCTCGGAAACCCTCACCAGCGCCTTCAGGTGGGTGGTGAATATCAGTGGAGAAGAGAGGGCCCACCCCACCTGTTCAACCCGGAGACGGTCTTCAAATTGCAGCACGCCACAAGGCAGGGCCGCTTCGATATTTTCCGGGAATACACGAAGTCAGTCGACGACCAGGCGGAACGTCTCATGACACTGCGGGGACTCTTGGGACTGAAGACGGACGAGCGGACCCCCGTCCCTCTCGACGAGGTCGAACCCGCCAGTGCCATCATTGCCCGCTTCACAACCGGTGCGATGAGTATGGGTGCAATTTCGCCAGAGATGCACGAAACGCTCGCCCAGGCCATGAACGAGTTGGGTGCGAGGAGCAACACTGGCGAAGGCGGGGAATCGCCCGAGCGCTTGAGAGACCCGAAACTGCGAAGCAAGATCAAGCAGGTCGCGTCAGGTCGCTTCGGGGTGACGAGCCTCTATCTGACCATGGCGGAAGACCTTCAAATCAAGATGGCCCAAGGCGCCAAGCCTGGGGAAGGCGGACAGTTACCCTCCAACAAGGTGTATCCATGGATCGCGCAACTCAGGCACGGCACACCAGGTGTCGGGCTGATTTCGCCTCCGCCACACCACGACATCTATTCGATAGAAGACCTGAAACAGCTGATTTTCGACCTGAAGAGATCCAATCCGAGTGCCCGCGTTCACGTGAAACTGGTGAGCCAATCGGGGATTGGCGCTGTCGCCACGGGTGTTGCGAAAGCAAAAGCCGATGTTGTCCTCATCTCCGGGCATGACGGTGGCACCGGCGCAAGCCCGCTGAACTCTCTGAAGCACGCGGGAACACCGTGGGAGATTGGTCTCGCTGAGGCTCAACAAACCCTGATGAGGAACAATCTTCGAGGCAGGGTCACTGTGCAAGTCGATGGCCAGATGAAAACTGGGCGTGACGTCATCATCGCGGCTTTGCTCGGAGCGGAGGAATACGGTTTTGCGACGGCACCAATGGTGGTCAGTGGATGCATTTTGATGCGGGTGTGCCACCTCGATACCTGTCCGGTTGGTGTGGCCACTCAAAACCCTGAACTGAGGAAGCGTTTCACTGGGAAGCCAGAGTTTGTGAAGACGTTCTTCGAGTTCCTGGCTGAGGAGGTGCGGGAATACCTCGCTGCGCTCGGTTTCCGGACTCTAGAGGAAGCCATTGGTCACGTTGAGCTTCTCGACGTAGACCGGGCGATAGCTCACTGGAAGGCAGACGGCCTCGACCTTTCTCCGATTCTGTCGACAGAACACATTGCGCCAGGAATCGCCTCGCACCGAGTCGAAGAACAGGACCACCAGATCGATGAGCATTTCGACAACCAGCTCATCGCCATGGCCGCTCCGGCACTAGAGCGCGGCGAATCGGTGTCCCTTGATCTTCCGATTAGGAACACGGAGCGTGCCGTGGGAACGATGCTGGGCCACCACGTCACGAAAACCTTCGGCGAGCACGGTCTACCCTCAGGGACCATCGACATCACCCTCCGTGGCGCAGCGGGACAGTCACTGGGAGCCTTCATTCCTGGGGGCATCAGTCTCACCCTCTGGGGAGACGCTAACGACTACGTCGGTAAGGGGCTATCCGGAGGCTCCATCGCTGTCAGACCAGCAGAAGGTTCTCTGTTTCCTCCTGAGCGCAACGTCATTGCAGGCAACGTGATTGGGTATGGCGCCACTTCGGGTTCGCTATTCATTTCGGGTGTCGTTGGCGAGCGTTTCATGGTCAGAAACTCAGGAGCCACCGCGGTGGTCGAGGGTGTGGGAGATCACGCCCTCGAATACATGACCGGTGGTCTGGCACTCATCCTCGGAGAAACCGGTCGAAACCTGGGGGCTGGCATGTCTGGAGGCACAGCATATGTCTGGAACCTCCGTAATGAGCGCGTCAATAAGGACGCTCTGGCAACTGGTGAACTGCAGCTGTCTTCCTTGGGCAGCGGAGATGCTGAAATAGTGCTCGACCTCATAAGAGCACACGCAGAACGTACCGGCTCTCCTTTAGCCCAGAGGATGTTGGAGAACGCCGAAGACACCGTGAGGGGATTCGTGAAGATAACTCCGCGCGACTACCAGGCAGTTTTGGACACCAGGGAGCAGGCTCAGAGGGAGGGGCTCGACCTGGATGGCGACGTTGTGTGGCAAAGAATCCTGGAGGTGACTGGTGGCTGATCCCAGAGGTTTTCTCCAGTACCCAGAGCGCGAGCTCCCACCCCGGAGACCCGTAGACATCAGAATTGGTGATTGGAAAGAGGTCTATGGTCCGAGGGACCCGGGAGCTTTGGTCAGGCAGGCCTCCCGTTGCATGGATTGTGGTGTCCCGTTTTGCCACCACGGTTGTCCACTGGGCAATCTCATCCCGGAGTGGAATGACCTGGTCAGACGAGGTGAGGGCCGGCAAGCCATCGAGAGGCTTCACGAGACGAATAATTTCCCAGAATTCACGGGACGACTGTGTCCAGCGCCCTGCGAGTCCTCCTGTGTTCTGGGAATCAACCAGCCGCCCGTCACCATAAAACAGGTCGAAGTGTCGATTATTGACCAGGCCTGGGCTGAGGGCTGGGTGACCCCAGTGCCACCGGAGAGGCTCACGGGTAAAACCGTGGCGGTGGTGGGAAGTGGTCCGGCGGGACTCGCCGCGGCACAGCAGCTCACCAGGGTAGGTCACACTGTCGCGGTCTTTGAACGGGATGATCGCATCGGTGGACTTTTGCGCTACGGAATACCCGATTTCAAAATGGAGAAAAGCCATCTCGATCAGCGCCTGGCCCAGATGCAAGCAGAAGGAACCCGCTTTAGAGCAGGCGTGACTATCGGAGTTGACATCACGTGGGACGAGCTCTGTAGTCGCTACGACGCGGTGGTGGTCGCCACGGGCGC
>JBJOIK010000052.1:0-5361 GCA_046047135.1 Actinomycetota bacterium | reverse complement strand
CCAGTGTTCCCACCCAGCTTCTGTTCTCACTGAGGCTTGGGTCAGCCACTACAGCTGGTCGACCCGGCCCGATAGTTCCGTAAGCCCAAAGACTGAGTGCAGACACCGTGATGGCGGCAACGGCGGAAACTATTCCAATGAACTGGTCTTTCCTGGTTCTCGCTGCCCGGTAGGCGTGGTGGGCTTGTCTTGCCTCAAACTGCCGCAGCTGTCCTTTGCGAGCTTTGTCGGCTGATGCCACAGATGACCTCCTTGGATACCGGATTCCCCATCCTAGGGTGCGAGTGCTGTGAGCTGGATAGCATGAGGATATGTCTGCGAGCTCACTGTTCAGCGCTCCCGTTCCGCTCGCCGTCGCCCTGCGTCCGACCACCTTGGACGAGGTCATTGGGCAGGAACATATCTTGCTCCCTGGGAGCCCACTCCGGCTTCTTGCCGATCCCCACCGGCAGGGCCCTGGCACCTCGGTCATCCTGTGGGGGCCGCCTGGAACCGGGAAGACAACGTTGGCCAGCGTCGTGGCGCGTTCATCTGGTCGAAAGTTTGTCGAACTCTCTGCCGTGACCGCGGGCGTCAAAGATGTTCGAGATGTGATGGCTGACGCCAGGCTCGAAGGCGAAATTTCAGGCAAGGCTCCCGTCTTGTTTCTCGATGAGATCCATCGATTTTCCAAAGCCCAACAAGATGCATTGCTGCCAGGTGTTGAGAACGGCCTGGTGGTCTTGATGGCGGCAACAACCGAAAACCCTTCCTTCTCCGTTATTGCCCCGCTGCTCAGTCGCTCAGTCCTGGTTACTCTGAAGCCACTCGAGCCACAGCATGTCGAGGCCGTCATCGACAAGGGAGTGAGTGACGCGAGGGGTCTCGCCGGGGCTCTGGCGCTTACAGACGAAGCTCGAGCGATCCTGGTCAAGCTCAGTGGCGGAGACGCACGAAAAGCGCTCACCGCTCTCGAAGCGGCCGCGGGGGTTGCCTCCGCTGAAAGCAGGGGTGTCATTTCCGACACCGATGTGGCCCAGGCTCTCGACCATGCCCTCGTCATCTACGACAAAGCGGGCGACCAGCACTATGACGTCATCAGCGCTTTCATCAAGTCGGTGAGGGGGAGCGACCCGGATGCGGCCGTGCACTATCTGGCACGCATGATCGAGGCAGGCGAAGATCCTCGGTTCATTGCGAGGCGCCTCATCATTCTGGCCTCAGAAGACATCGGTCTTGCCGACCCGCACGCGTTGACTCTCGCAGTCTCCACCGCCGAAGCCATTGCCCTCATCGGAATGCCAGAGGGCCGCATTCCTCTTGCTGAAGCCACCATCTATTTGGCGATGGCCCCCAAATCAAACGCTTCCTGCGTGGCCATTAATGAGGCGCAGGCCGCAATTCGAAATGGGGACATCGGGGAAGTGCCCCGCCACCTGCGTGACGCTCACTATCCCGGTTCCGCTGAGCTGGGACACGGCCGAGGATATGTCTACCCTCACGATTCTCAGCAAGGAATTGTGGCTCAGGAATACGCTCCAGAACCTGTGCGCGATCATCGCTATTACCGCCCGACAGCGCGAGGCCTCGAAAAAGAGTTCACAGACAGACTCACCGCAATTCGAGCAATTCTGGATGGTCATACCGGCTAGAAGATTGACCCGGTCTGTGGTAGTTTCGTCCAAGTCTGAGACAGCATTCGACGCGCGGCTGCAAAAGTGCTGATCTGTGGAAGGCCTGCTGTAGCCGCACCTTTCATGAGACAGAATCCCTCGATTGGATTGTTCTAGGCGTTCTTCGCCACCCCATTACCAAGGAGAAATAGTTCGTGTCGACACGTTCACGTACCAGAAGCAAAACCCGCCTATCCCGTGCGCTGGGCATTCCGTTGACGCCCAAGGCGGCGAAATACCTGGAAAAGCGCCCATACGCTCCCGGCGAGCACGGTCGCACCAAACGGAAGGCTGACAGTGACTACGCTGTTCGTCTTCGCGAGAAGCAGCGCCTTCGCGCCCAATACGGCATTCGCGAAGCCCAACTTCGCCGAGTCTTCGAAGAAGCCCGCAAATCGCAGGGTCTCTCCGGTGAAAATCTCGTCGAGCTACTCGAAATGAGACTCGACTCACTTGTGTTGAGAGCTGGTTTTGCCAGGACGACTGCTCAAGCCCGTCAGATGGTGGTTCACCGCCACATCATGGTGGACGGTCAGCTTGTCGACCGGCCGTCGTTTCGGGTAAAGCCCGGGCAGATGATCCACGTAAAGCCCCGCAGCGAGGAGACGGAACCTTTCCAGGTCGCAGCCGCTGGCGCACACGTTGATGTGCTGCCTCCTCTGCCTGCTTACCTGGAAGTGGAGATCGACAAGTTGCAGGCTGTCTTGGTGCGCAGGCCCAAGAGATCGGAAGTTCCTGTCACCTGTGACGTTCAGCTCGTGGTGGAGTACTACGCCGCGCGCTAAAGCTCTTCCATTCTGTGGTGGGGGAGCTTACTTCCCCACCACAGTTGTTTTCGGAGTGTTCTAGTCTTGTCTCGGAGGATCGCAATGGGGAAAGTTGTTGTAGCCATCGCCGGGGTTCTGGCTGGGTTTGTTCTGGCGCATATCGTGAACCAAACACCCGAGGGCGCGGCCTTTTTCGCCAGGGCACGAGCCACCCTCGCTACGTTTTCTCGCGGCATCTCTGAGGGTTTTCGTTCCTGACGGAGCGCTGAACGGAAACAAGCATGGAAACAGCAGAGATTCAGCGCCGTTGGCTCACGTTTTTCGGCGATCGAGGACACACTGTAGTTCCTTCAGCTTCCCTTGTGAGCGATGACCCGACCCTCATGTTCACTGTCGCCGGAATGGTGCCGTTCATTCCCTATCTGACGGGGGTTGTTCCAGCGCCCTATCCCAGGGCTACCAGCGTCCAAAAGTGCATTAGAACGCTTGATATAGAAGAGGTTGGGAAAACGACGCGCCATGGAACGTTCTTTCAGATGAACGGAAACTTTTCCTTCGGCGACTATTTCAAAGAGGGCGCTATCGGTTACGCCTGGGAATTACTCACGACCTCAGAATCAGATGGCGGCCTAGGTTTTCACGAAAAAGACCTGTGGGTCACCGTGTACGAGGAGGATGACGAGGCAGAGCGCCTGTGGCGCAACATCGCAGGCATTCCGGAACATCGAATTCAGCGCATGGGGCGAGAGGACAACTACTGGTCCACAGGTCAACCCGGCCCTGCCGGCCCCTGTTCCGAAATCTATTTCGATCGAGGTCCAGAGTTTGGCCCGGAGGGTGGGCCCGCTGTCGATGACACTCGGTATCTCGAAATCTGGAATTTAGTCTTCATGCAATACCTCATTGAAAACGTGCGCAGCAAAATTGATTTCGACATCGTGGGGGAGTTGCCACAGAAGAACATCGACACCGGTATGGGAATGGAGCGAGTTGCCTTCCTGAAGCAGGGTGTCGGAAACATGTACGAAATCGACCAGGTACGACCCGTTCTGGATAGAGCTGCTGAGCTCTCTGGAAAAACCTACGGAGCCAACCACGAAGACGACGTTCGCATGAGGGTCATCGCCGACCATGTCAGATCCTCACTGATGCTGATGACCGACGGTGTTGTTCCCTCCAATGACGGTCGAGGGTACGTGTTGCGGAGGTTGCTTCGACGAAGCATCCGTTCCATGCGGCTACTAGGCTTCCACGATGCCAGTTTCGGGGAGCTGTTCGAGGCTTCCAAGAACGCCATGGCAGCGTCCTACCCCGACGTAGCTGAGCAGTTCTCACGGGTCTGTGCCCTCGCTGTCGCGGAGGAGGAATCGTTTCTCAAGACCCTTGAGGCTGGCACGACAATTCTCGATGTCGCAGTCGCGGACACCAAGAAGGGTGGCGAGAGTCTGCTAGCCGGGGAAACCGCCTTCCTGCTTCATGACACCTATGGATTCCCCATCGATTTGACCCTCGAGATCGCGGAAGAGTCTGGCCTCTCGGTCGACAGGGAGAATTTTGACAAGCTCATGCACGAGCAGAGGACCCGGGCGAAAACTGACGCTCGATCGAAAAGGTCGCAACTGGCTGACGTGTCGATATACGGAGAGTTCAGGGCTAGTGGAGAGACGGTGTTCACCGGCTACGACGAGCTTGTCACTGAGTCAACCGTCCTTGGAATCATCGTGGAGGGACAATCCGTTGCGAGCGCCAAGCAGGGTGACACCGCAGAGATTATTCTCGGCGCGACATCCCTCTATGCGGAGTCCGGCGGTCAGGTGTCGGACAAGGGTGTCTTGCGTTCCTCAAGCGGCATCGCAAGCGTGGTGGACGTCCAGAAGCCTGTCCCAGGGCTGATATCTCACACGGTCACTATCTCGCAGGGTGTCATTGCGGTAGGGGATCGTGTGTCATCCGAGGTGGATGCTCTTGTTCGATTCGAAGGTGCTAGGGCTCACACAGCGACACACCTCGTTCACGCGGCTTTGCGAGACACCCTCGGCTCCCACGCAACCCAAGCGGGATCGTTGAACCGAGCAGGGTATATGCGCCTTGATTTCTCGTGGAATCAGGCGCTTGGCGCCGATGCTGAATCCGCTATTGAGACCATCGTGAACAACGCGGTCCGCGACGATCTCGAGGTGACCACCAGAATCTTGCCTGTCGACGAGGCTAAGGCACAGGGCGCGATGGCCCTTTTTGGGGAGAAATACGGCGCGACGGTTCGCATGGTAGATGTGGGGGGACCGTGGTCGAGGGAGCTGTGCGCAGGAACCCACGTGAGTCGCTCCTCGCAAGTAGGCGTGGTGTCTTTGCTCGGAGAATCGTCGGTCAGCTCCACGGCCAGACGGATTGAAGCACTCGTCGGAACGGCCGCGATCGAGAATTTTTCGGTTGAGAAGGCAATCTTGCGCAGGCTTACCGGGCTCCTCAAGACCCCACGAGAGGACATTCCCGGTCGCGTCGAAGAGCTTGTGACACAGGTGAAGGACCTCGAGAGGAAGGTTGTGCAAGCCTCCCAGGCGGGCCTCCAGAGCCGTGTTCCTGCCCTCGCAGAGACTGTGAAGCAAGGCGTCATTCGGACGGTAGTTCAGGCAGTTGAGGGGGTGGGCAGCGCCGATGATCTTCGGGTGCTCGCACACGGGGTATCTGCTGCTTTGGGTGATGCACCGCACGCGGTGGGATTGGGCTCAGTGCTTGATGGGCGCGGAACAGTGGTGGTCGTCGTGTCCCCTGAGGCGTTGACCCACGGAGCGCATGCTGGAGAACTGATTAAGGTTGCGGCAAGCACCATGGGCGGCGGCGGAGGAGGGAAGCCGAGCCTCGCCCAGGGCGGCGGTCCCGACGGTTCCGCTATGGGAGCAGCGCTGGAGGGAATCCAGCAAGCCCTGGATAGTCTCAGGTGA
>JBJOIK010000051.1:0-5432 GCA_046047135.1 Actinomycetota bacterium | reverse complement strand
GGCTACCTCTTCACTGACGGTTTTCAGCGCAGAATCATTCCGGAAGTGCTGGTTGGCATTGTGATGACCGTTGTGGTGGCTCTGATTTTTGATGGACTGTTGCTTCTCGTCGGAAGGGTGCTCATGCCCTGGTCCACCGTGCTCTCTCGCACGCACAAGAGGGTGGCCTGATGGATCTTCTTCTCGATGCCCTCCGGTGGCTGCTCTCGCCGGATCAGTATGTTGGTGACGGATCAATTCCCCAGAGGGCGGGGGAGCACCTCCTCTACACAGGTGCCGCCACGCTCATTGCCGCAACAATCGCCATCCCTCTCGGGTACTTCATCGGTCACACAGGCCGGGGAGGGACGTGGATTGTGGGCCTCTCCGGGGCCGCCAGAGCGCTTCCTTCCTTTGGGCTCATTCTTCTCTTGGTGCTCCTCTTAGGGGTTTCAGGACGCGAGGTCGCAGCACTCATCGCCTTGCTTGTGCTCGGCATTCCGCCCCTGTTGGCGGGCACCTATGCCGGCATTCAACAGATACCCCGTGGCACGGTTGATGCGGCGAGGGCTCAAGGCATGACCGAGTGGCAAATCCTCGCCAAGGTGGAGATTCCACTCTCCCTTCCTCTGGTTTTCGGGGGGCTTCGAGGGGCCGTGCTGCAAATCGTGGCAACGGCGACCCTCATCGCGTACGTCGGATTGGGGGGGCTTGGCTACGACATCATTCAGGGAATTCCGCTCCGCGCCTTTGATCAAACGCTCGGAGCAGCTCTGGTGATTGTTGTCGTTGCACTCGTACTCGATGGATTCTTGGCCTTGGCCACCCGGCTCGTTACCCCTGTTGGGGTGAGAAGGGGGAGACTAGAAGATGTTCGTGCCAGAGACGCAGGCACGACCCCAGTGACCTCCGAGGTTGCTAGCCCACGATGATGAATAGTGACGATGAAGAAAAGGAACGATGATGATGACGATGAAGAAAACGACGGGCCTAGCGGGACTTGTGCTTGGCGCAGGGCTCATACTGAGCGGGTGTGCCGCTGACACAGCAGGTGGCGAGACGATTGTGGTGGGGTCTCAGGCCTACTATTCGAACGAGATCATTGCGGAGATTTACGCTCAGGCCCTCGAAAATGAGGGATTCACTGTGGAGCGGCAATACCAAATTGGCCAACGCGATGCCTACCTTCCCGAATTGGAATCGGGCGCTGTGGACCTTTTCCCGGAATACACCGGCAACCTCCTCCAGTATTACGCGCCAGACACCATGGCCACCCAGGCCGATGAAGTCTATGGCGAGCTCCAAGACGCACTGCCTGAGAGTTTGACAGCTCTCGCAATGTCGCCGGCTACGGACCAGGATTCCTACAATGTCACCGCCGAATTTGCTGCGGCCAACGGTCTGGTCAGTATTGCTGACCTAGCATCTGTGGATGGTCTCATACTTGGCGGGGCCCCTGAACTAGAGGAACGCCCCTACGGTCCCACTGGATTGTTGGAGAAGTACGGTGTCACCGTCTCCTTCGACGCGACCGGGGATGTCACGGTAGAGGCGCTACTCGAAGGTGTCGTCAATGTGGCCAATGTATATAGCGGCGACCCCAGGATCGCCGAATTCGGCTTGATTACGTTGCAAGACCCGGAGGGCCTTTTCTTGGCATCCAACGTGGTCCCGATCGCCTCGAGTGAGGTTGCTGACGACATTGCTCGGGTTATCGATCCCATCAGCGCTGCCCTCACCCCGGAAGGATTGGTTGCGTTGAACCTCCAGAGCACCAAGGACCAGATGTCCTCCGCGGACATTGCTCGTCAATGGTTGGAAGCTAACGGGTTCTAAACCGACAGGCGCGCTGTGCGGTGGCTGGAGTGTCGCCCTGCGGCGCGTTTAGCTCGTGACGCGCTCGGATTCGCTGTCCTCGTCGTCGTGAGAGTGAGCGAAACGGTTGAGTAGCTGCTTGATGACAAAGAGCAGAACGAGTGCGACGGCGAATATTCCTATGAAAATCCAGCCCGCCTGGTCCAGCGTGTCTTTGAGTCCACGGTAAGTTTCGGCAGCTCCTGAGCCAATCGAGACGTAGAGGAAAGCCCAAATAATGCAGGCCGGTGCGAGCCAGCTCATGAAGGTCCGATAGCGCATGACCGACATCCCTGCGGTGAGTGGCACTACGGAGTGAAAGACGGGCAAGAATCGGGAAATAAAGACAGCAATTCCTCCTCGACGCTTTACAAAGCGGTCTGCTTTACGCCATCTCTCCTCGCCAATTCGGATCCCAAGCCAGCTGCTGCGGAGCCTGGGGCCGAAGATTCTGCCTATCCAAAAGCCGAAGGAGCTCCCCAGGAGGGCTCCCGCGACGACGGCAAAGACGGTGGCAATAAATTCGACGATGGTGGTTACCCCGGTGCTGGAAAAGAGAACCACTGTATCTCCCGGCACAATGAGGCCAATGAGCACGCTGGTTTCCAACATGATGGCAATCCCGGTCAACACAATTCGCGTGACCGGGGGAACGTCCTCGATGAACCCGAGGATGCTATCGAGGATTTCGTTCATTATCGAAGGAGTCTAGGGCGAAGGGAGTGAAGATTAACCGTTAGGAGTCTGAGAAATCGGAACTGCTCGCTGACGCCAGAGATGCTGCCACTGGTCCCTTCTCGCTGTGTTGACGGAAAGGGTAGGTCCGTCGATGAAGGATGTTGCCATGCGAATACCGTGGAGGGCACTGAGTATCCACAGTTCGGCGCCTTCGAGATCGGTAACGCTGAGCGAGCTTTCCTTTATGTCAATGCCCTGTTCCGTGGCTATGTCTTTCAGGACGCTCTCCGTGACGCCCGGCAGGTGAGGGGTTGTGGGAGAAATGACGTGGGGTATGTCCGACCCCGATGGCCACACCATGAGGCTGCTGTAAGCACCCTCGGCGAGCAGGCCAGCATCATCGACGATGATCGCCTCGGTGGCACCCAGTGGCTCGACTTCTCGGCGAAGAGCCATGAGCGCTTCGAGATCGGGGCCCTTGGTTAGCGGAAATCTGCGGGGGTCGTGCGGTGCGATTGCGACAACCACCTCGGAATTCCAGGGGGGTGCTTCCCGTTGTCGGTAGCGAAGTGTTGCTCCGCCTGGGGTATCAATCGCTTCGATGCGAGGGAACCACGAACCAGCCTTGGGGAGAATGTCGACGAGCGCACTGCGGAACGCATCCAGCGTGAGTGACGACACAGTGGTGTTGGTGAGGACCGAGCCTCGGAATCGATCCCAATGTTTCTCCCACGCCACTACCAGTCCTTCTTCTAACCGCCAGGAATCAGCGACCAGGGTCGTGTGACGGGCAGGGTCACACCAGTCCAGAGGGGCGAATTCTTTCCCCGAGAACTGGTAGAGGATCTGACTCATAGGCTAAGGCTATGACGAAGGGCTTCACGAGGCATCTTCTTGGCGTCCGAGCAAATCCTGAGCAGGTCTATCAGGCTGTATTCCAGGATGCTCAACATCTGGTGTGGCTCGATGAGCACGGTGATCGAGGCAGGGGAGTTAGCTATCTCGCCGAGGGGATCCCTCTTGAACTCTCTGACAATGGGCAGGACCTCCTTCGCTCCCTTCACGCGGATATAGCGCTCTCGGAGGGTCAGGACCTCAGAGGTGTCCCCCTCGGAATTCACCTCGCGCTGCCCTACGAGTGGGGTGTGCTGAACCTCGGTGTGACGCCTCCCCCAGGGAGCCCCGTCATTCCTCAGGGGCTTCTGGTGGAGAGGCTGGTGGAATGCGATCATGCCACCGGAGCGGTGACCGTGGTCTCACTCGGCAGGGAACCCATTGAGGACCTCCTTTTGTGGATAGACCGCATTGAAAGGGCTTTGGAATCACCAACGAAGCCAGCCGAACCTGTCCTTGAGCCTGTGAGGAGCGTGCAGTGGCGCGACCCGGAGTCACGCTATGCGGAGATGATCGAGTCTGCGCAGGCTTCTATTGCCAAAGGAGACGCCTATCAGCTGTGTTTGACGACCTCAGTCACCTTGGAGGGTGAGGTCGATCTTCTGTCGTTGCATCGAGTGATGAGAAAAACAAACCCGACTCACCACCAGGCATTCCTGCGCTTTAGTGGCCTAACAATGGTTTCTGCCTCCCCGGAAACCTTTTTGCAGGTCAGTGTGGATGGTGACGTCACTACACGACCCATCAAAGGGACAAGGCCTCGAGGGTTGACTGTGTCAGAAGATTCTGAACTTGTTCGTGAACTCCTGGAGAGTGAGAAGGAGCGGGCCGAAAACCTGATGATCGTTGACCTGATGAGAAATGACCTCTCAAAGGTGTGTGACACCGGCTCGGTGGCAGTTCCGGAACTTCTCGTGGTCGAAAGTTACGCCACGGTCCACCAGTTGGTAAGCACTGTGACCGGCAGGGTACAACAGTCGCTGGATGTGCTGGATGTTGTGAAAGCGGCTTTTCCGGCCGGATCGATGACAGGGGCCCCCAAGAAGCGAGCGGTCGAAATTCTCCAGGAATTAGAGGGCGCCCCGAGAGGCTTCTACTCGGGCACCTATGGGGTGTGGAGGGCAGATCGCAGCGCCGTTTTTGCGATGACGATTCGAACGGCTCTCGAGGTGGACGGCGCGCTCACCCTGGGGGTAGGGGGAGGGATCACGGCGGGCAGCGAGACCAAGAATGAGATTCTGGAAGTAGGAATCAAGGCCCAGGCTTTCCTTCGGGCCCTCGGAGCGAACCAAGTTGGCTATTCTTGACCGGTGATGACTTCGGCTGACGCGCCCGATTTTGCTGGGGAAGGACAGTTCGATCCCCGGGCACTTGAGGCGAAATGGTCGGCCTACTGGGAAGAAACTCAACCTTTTACGGTGCCAGATGACGATGATTCCCGGCCGAGGAAGTATGTCCTGGATATGTTTCCCTATCCTTCAGGGGATCTACACATGGGCCATGCCGAGGTCTACGCTCTGGGCGACGTAGTAGCCAGGTATTGGCGTTTACAAGGGTTCCAAGTGCTCCATCCCATTGGCTGGGATTCTTTTGGCCTTCCTGCGGAGAACGCCGCCATCAAGCGAGGCGTTGACCCGAGGGAGTGGACGTATTCGAATATCGCCCAACAAAAAGCGTCGATGAAGCGGTACGCGGCCTCTTTTGACTGGTCTCGGGTTCTCCACACATCTGATCCTGAGTACTACCGGTGGAACCAGTGGTTGTTCTTGCAGATGTATGAGAAGGGACTTGCGTACCGGAAGGACTCGTGGGTCAACTGGGACCCCGTTGACCAGACGGTGCTTGCAAATGAACAGGTTTTACCCGATGGGACCTCTGACCGCAGTGGTGCAGTTGTGGTCAAGAAGAAGCTCACCCAGTGGTACTTCAAGATCACGGATTACGCGGACCGGCTTCTCGATGACCTGAATCAGTTAGAGGGCCGCTGGCCGGCCAAGGTTTTGGCCATGCAGCGCAACTGGATTGGA